>CAZTSL010000003.1:46736-77849 GCA_964616915.1 uncultured bacterium | reverse complement strand
GTGGAAGATCTCTTCGACGTGCTGACCGCTCTGAGGGTCTTTCCTCCACCGGACGTGCCGGGCCATCTCCTCCGTGGGCCATCCCAGTTTCATCGAGATGCGAATTTCCTCCACGCCTGCGCGGTGGAAGGCGTTGCCCACGAGGAGTTCGAACCAGTAGCCCCCATCGAGAGGAAGATAACCCGTTTCGTGCTTCTTTCCCCAATGCACGTCGACCGGAACCCAATGGGGGGAAAGCGGAGCGCTGCCGCTCCTCTTCCTCCCCCCTTTCGAGAAGGAGGAAGCTCCGGAGTCATCAACCTTGACGCAGTCGTTTCCAAGGCTCATGTTGCGTAGCCCAGACAAGGAGATCGACTCCCCTTCTTTCGCGGAGAGATAATCGGCGAGGAAACGTCCGAGGAGATCGAGCATTCGCGGATTTACGGCTTCGAGGTCGGAAGCACTCATCCCCTCATCGACGATCTCTCCCGCCATGATCCAGGCCTGGGTGAGAAGGTCGGAAGCGATGAGGGATTTTTTCTCCGATCCCAGGAGTGCCTTCGCCGCTCCGAGATCGTTGCGAAGGTGCCATACCTCCCCGCGTCGCGCCGTCATGAGGGCCACGCTCTGCGCTTTCGTGCCCGGCGTGATATCGACCCGGATCTCCTCATTCTCCCGGGAGAGCCATCTCCGGATCCCCCTTCCGAGATGATCGGTGGGGACGAAATCGATCGTTCCCACGGGCAATCGGTGGGCCCACTTCCGGATCACCCCGGCCTTCTCCACGATCTTCGGCGTATGGGCGTCGTAGAAGAGGATCGTCCGTTGGGGCCAGTGCGTGCAGAGGCTGATGAGCGTGGCGCTCGGATCGTCTCCCAGACAGAGGGCCAGCGGCTTGCCTCCTCCGCTCTTCCAATCGTCTCGTCGATATCGTTCGATGGCGACCGGCTCCTCCCATTTCCTGCCGGTGTCCTGCGTCACACCGGGGGAGGGGACTTCCTTTGCGAGCCAGGCCTGTAGCCGCCTCACCCCCTCTTCTCCGGTTGCGGGGATCGTCCAGTGCCCCTGAAGCTCGGCATTGCGCAGTATGGTTTCGTTGTCGGAGAGGATCGTGAGATAGGGCCGGGGCAAGAGGCGCTGGTACTGTTCGATGTCGTGGACCTTCTGGCGTCTCTCCTCCCTGGACGATCCATCGACCGCGATGAGACCGTAGAGCCTTCCGCGCCGCTCGTAGGCGAGATCGAGCTTCGGCTTGGTGATGCCAGAGAAATGGAGGGAAGAGCGAACCTCCGCTGGGATCGGGGTTTTACGGAGATGCTTGATCAGTCGGTGAAGGGGCATGTCGAGGATCTCAACCCTCGTTCCGTACAACGCAAATAGGCTTTTCAAGCCGAGATCTTCGAGAGGATACGTCTTCCACGATTCCTCGATGTGGCCGTTCGCGTCGCGGGAGATGGCGCAGCGGTAGAGGTTGTCCGTATCGGCATGGAGGAAGGTCGTCTCCTCTGGGAGAACGCTCGCTGCTGCGGCGATATGGAAGTTGAGACCGGGATCGGCGTGGAAGACGATCCGCTCCCCGGAAAGACTCCGGCAGAGATCGTGAGGGGCAGGAAGACCATCCCGCTCGGTGAGATCAGGGGAGATGCGTTCGATGACGATCCGGCTCTCCGTACACTTCGGGAGTCTCCTGGCAAATTCCGCGATCCGCTCCGCGTATTCCACGGTCTGCGGCGTCGCCAGGAGACGGATCTCCGTCGGGGCTTCCTCCTCGCGCACCCACGTCTTGAGCGCCGTTGCGATTGCCGAGGGTTGCTTGCCGACGAGGGAAAGGTAGATCATTGCCTTTTCCTCCTTTACCAGTCTCTTTCTGTTTCTTCAGGTGGTTGCTGATGTTCTGGGCGGAGGTTCCGAGCAGGCGCGCTGCGGCACTCTGGTTCCCCTCGCTCTCGAGCGCCGCCTCGATGAGATGACTGCGGTAGGAATCGAAGTAGTCCTTCATGTTGAAGGGATCGGAATTCTTACTACACCGGAGGTCTGAGAGAAGCTCTTCCGCCTGCTGCCTGGCCAGGTCGGCGACCCCCTTCTCTCTATTCCTCTCCGCTACCTGCGCTTCCCTCTCCCCTACCTGCAGCGGTTCCCTCTCTCCTACCTGCGATTCCCTCTCCCATTCCTGCGATTCTTCGAAAAGGGTGAAGGCCTTGTCCACGATCTCGTTCTCGTTGACGAGGTATTCTCCGGCAAGGAGCGCAATGATGTGATAGGCGAGACGGTAGAGATCACGATGATTGCCCGGAAGATCCATCTTCTGGAGTTTCGCGGTGATCTTTTCGTGCGTCGATGCGGAGAGGGAAGAGACCATGACGTGTCCGCGCTGCGCCTCTTCAGAGACTGCCTTTTGAAAGACGTCGGTCCACTTCCAGGGGATATCTTCCGGGATCTCCCGGAGGGCCGGAACACGCAGGACGAAATAGGCGATCCGGTCGAAGAAGTCTGCGCAGAGGCGCTTCCGGAGTTCCGCAATCGGGCGGTTCGTGGCCGTGATGAGACGAAAATCGCTCTTGATGCTCTTCTTTGCGCCGATCGGCAGATACTTCTTCTCCTCGATCGCCCGGATCAGGAGCCGCTGTACTTCGAGCGAGATGTCGCCGATCTCGTCGAGGAAGAGGGTGTCGCCGTCCGCCTCCTTGAGGTACCCGTCGTAGTCCTTCGTCGCTCCGGTGAACGATCCCTTCCGGTATCCGAAGAGTTCTCCCCGCATCAGCTCCGGCGTGAACTGACCGCACGGTACCGATTGCCAGCAGGAATCCTTCTCCTCCCGTCGGTAGGGACTGTGCTTGCGGATCCACGTGGCCAGCATCGTCTTTCCGGCCCCACGCTCCCCCACGATCAGGATCGGCACGTTGAGCCGTGCGAATCGGCGCGCTCTCTCATAGACTCGCTTGAGCTTCTCCGAACGGATGTGGTCCCCTATACCCTCATTCGATGGCCGGAAGCCCTCTTGAGCGGGTCGTTCGCGAGTATTCCTCAAGATGTGCCGCAAGGTTTCGCGGAAGACCTCTTTCCTCTTTGGCATCTTCTTCCTCCCTGCTGCTCTGCCCCCTCCCGAAAGGTTCCATTCGTGAAACGGGGGAGAGTTCATAGGACACCCGGGGAGCAATTTCCGTGGATCAGTTCCAAAAACACCAAGGTATCCTTCCTAGGAAAATCGCATACATTTCTCTGGAATGCAAGACTTTTTTCAATCGTTTTCGGGATCTATTCACCCTCCCACACTTCCGGTATTTCTCTATGAACCTATCTCACGAATCATCGTTGCGTCCAGATCATGGCGATTCCTACATGGACGAAAGTCTCGAAACAGAAAGGATGCACGATTCCAGAGGGAAGAGGCGTCCTCATGAAGGGAAGGAGCTTTTCACGACCATAAATCAGGGAGAACCGAAATGAAGCAATTCTTTCAGGTGCTTGGCGTGATCGCGATGATCGGAGACGCAATCGTTGACCTGATGGAAAGCCTCGACGAGTAATCCGAAAGTTTCGTGAGAGGAGGATGCACGATTCGGGAACGGGAAGGCGTCATCAGGAATGAAGGACATCGTTCGGAAACAAGGAGGGAGATATGAAACGCAAGAAGGAAGCAATGGGAACGGGCGCGGGAGCCATCGGTGGCGCGATGATCGGAGCACAGATCGGAGCCCGCATCGGACTGGCCCTGGGACCGTGGGGTGCCATCGCGGGAACGGTGCCAGGCGCCGTGATCGGAGGCCTCATCGGCGCTCTCGGCGGTAACCGCATGGGTCTCGAACTCGATCGGAAGAAAAAGTGAGCATTCCTTCGGAGAGGATGCACGCTTCCAGAAAGAAGAGACGTCTTTATGAAGGAAAGGATCTTTTCACGACCATGAACAGGGGAGAAGCGAAATGAAGAAGTTCTTTCAGATACTTGAATCGGTCGCCTCGGTCGGGGTCGCAATCATTACCCTCTTCGAGGTCCTCGATGAATGATCCCAGGAAGCATCGAAGAGATCAAGAAGATCGACATCACTTTGGAGGTTTCATCGAAAATGCGAAACAGAGAGAAATTCAGAAGGAAGATATGCAAGATATGCCAGAAGAAGTACGCAAGATTCCAATATAGAGGTCAGATAAAGTGGGATCGTAAGCACGACCTCTGCTTTCGTTGCTGGCGTTCCATGCTCGATGCGATGACTTTCCAGATGAATGCTCCGCACAGGGGAATCTCTATTCAGTGAAGATCGAGTATGAAAACCGATCAGGGAAGAATCTGGAGGAAAGAATGAACGATTTGATGGAACAGGTATCCGATCCGGAGATGATTCGAGGCCGTGAAGAGCGGATTCGAGTGAACCGGGAGAAACGCAAAATCGCGTACAAGGCGCCGAACGGCATGACCTTCTTCATCGATACCCGACCTCTCGAAGAGGGCGGAGAGCCGATCGTCCGGACGAAGGAGGCCGAAATCTACAGTCCTTCCCACAAGACCCATACGCTGGGAAATGGGAGGATCTGTCTGGCAGAGTCGCTGCGTGGCTGGGATCTCACACGGATCCTGTTGCAGTGCGACTCGTGGGCCCGGGGGTACGAGATCTACAAGAAAACTGGATATTTTCCGACGAATCCGAGAGAAGCATTCCGTCGTGACGCCGTGGAACTCGCTCGAGAGCGAGCGGCGCAAGAAAGCCGAGGAACGGGAAGTACCTCCCTCCTCGATCGCTTGATCGATTGGCTCTTCGAGTGATTTCCCCGAACAAGGAGACATCGTAATGAAGAAATTCACGGATCTCATGTGGGACGACTACGAGGCGGTCAACGACCCGGCCACGGGCAAGAAGCTGCCCAACGAGGGACACGCCGCCGACGACGACTGGGACGACTACGAGGCGGTCAACGACCCGGCCACGGGCAAGAAGCTGCCCAACGAGGGACACGCCGCCGACGACGACTGGGACGACTACGAGGCGGTCAACGACCCGGCCACCGGAAAGAAGCTGCCCAACGAGGGACACGCCGCGTTCATCATCACCATTTGGACGAAGAGTAAGCAGCTTGTAGCGAAGATCGTTCATTTTCGGGAGGAAGAGAGGATAGGGGAGCATTCGGAAGGGGTGGGGCATACCGACTTCGGGAGACAGAGGAAGGAACTGAAGAAGAAACTCCGGATCGTGAATCCGAAAGGACGCGGTAGAGGTGCCGGAATGAGGGCAAAGGAAATCTACGTCACGGATCGTTTTCTGAGGGATCTGTGGGAAATCTATGGGGAATTCACGCCGAACGATTCCGAGTATCCCACCATGGGGATCACGATCGCAGGGGCGCCGATCTTCGTGGCGTGTGAGCGTTACCCCGATCGTGCGGTGGTCCGGCGTCCGGCGACCGACGAAGTGAGGCGGGAGGATCCCCTCGTGATGGATCGCTGGCGGGAAATCCTCGATCGCTATGAGGGGAAGTGCCGGCTCTCCACGGTTCATATCCATCCGATGAACCATCCTCGACTCTCTTGGAGGGATATCCAGAACTTCGACGGACTCCGGCAACACCCGGACGACCCTTCCACCTTCCCGCCGGATCATCCTTATCCGGTTCTCCTGGTCAACCTGAACCGGCATCAACTCGAGTTGCTTGGGTTCTGGGTATTCGAGGGACGAGCCTGGGAGGCGGAAGTGGAGAGGATTTCAGAGGAGGATTGGCGGGTGAAGGAGGCCTGGCGAAGGGCGAAACCGATCTCCTACGGTTCCCGGGAGGAAGAGGTCGTTCAGGCCATGGCGCAACGGCTCGGCCCTGCGTGGCGAGTGGAACTTGCCGTCAACCGCAAGACGGGAGGGCGAGCGATTCGGGCGAAGCATCGGGAAGGGGATCGGGTGATCTTGCCGTACGACCCTCGTCGGCCGCTGGGGCTGGGGGAAGCGATCCTCTGGAGCGGAGGGGGGGAGAAGAAGACGCAGCACTTTCTGCTCGAGGAGTATGTCGATTGGCAGCGATTGTTCGACGATCTCCTGGGGAGAACGCCGGCTGAGGTGACGATGGGTGAATGGAGCGTTTCGTCGTCGCACTTGCAGGGACAGCCGGTTCCGCAGCCGTTCTACGGAGGAGAGGAATTCGAGGAGATCAGCGGCACATTTCCGGTGACAGACAAGCCGGCAGGTTCCTCTCCGGCGGCTGAAGAGGGGATGATCCCTCCCGCCGAAGAGGTGCACCCCACGGAAGCAGCACGTGGAGAGATCCATGGAGCCGAGGGTGGTCCTCCTGCCCCTCCGGTCGATGAGCACGCAGCGCAAGCACCTCATGCAGGCAAGGAAGAAGGGGAAGCCCCTCGAAGAGAGGAAGCAGGGCCTCAGGAAGAGGTGCGTTGCCCTCCTACCGGTCGGCCGCGTCCAGGTGAAGCCGAGGAGGCAGAGACTTTCACGACCTCGATGGCCTCGGGAAGAGAGGATCGTCCGTTGAGCCGGTGTGAAGCCGAGGCGGCAGAGGCTCGGGAGCAAGGGAGAGCCGACGGCAGAGATCATGACGGAGGGGATGGAATGACCCGAAAGGACGCTGGTCCCCTGGAGCGAGGGGAATCCGAATCGGAGCGTGTCCCCCCAGACGGTCGATTCGCATCTCACCAGGCCGAGCCGGGGGAGCGATCGGAATCGGAAGCGAACGCCGGATCGCCAAAGCAACCTTCGTCTCCCGGTAAGTCCGATGAACAAGGAACGCACGACAACCGGGTGGCAGGGAATGCTCCTGGACCCAGCAACCTGATGTGATGGGAGGCGATCGCAATGAAGACGAATCGGTTGATGGAACAGGTATCCGATCCGGCGATGATTCGAGGGCGTGAAGAGCGGATTCGAGTGAAGCGGGAGAAACGCAAAATCGCGTACAAGGCGCCCAACGGCATGACCTTCTTCATCGATACCCGACCTCTCGAAGAGGGTGGAGAGCCGATCATCCGGACGAAGGAGGCCGAAATCTACAGTCCCTCCCACAAGACCCATACGCTGGGAAATGGGAGGATCTGTCTGGCAGCGTCGCTACGTGGCTGGGATCTCACGCGGATCCTGTTGCAGTGCGACTCGTGGGCCCGGGGCTACGAGATCTACAAGAAAACGGGGTACTTTCCGAGCAGCCCCCGAGAGGTCTTTCGCCGTGATGCCGTAGAATTTGCGAGGAAGAAAGTCGAACGGGGGAAAAGGACGGAGGCATCGGAACTCCTGGATCATATCGACGAAATTCACCGGATTTTCGAGAGATTGAGGGAGCTGGAGGAGGCATGACCTGGATGCACGATCCGGGAACCCAGGGTCGTCGAAGAGAGAAGAGGGGAGCGATGATCCTCTCGGGAGCCAAGGAGTGGGGAAGATGAACGGAATGAGGAATCCTTTGATGGAGCAGGTGTTCGACGACGAGCAGATCGCGGGGCGTCGCCGGAGGATCCGGATCAACCGGGCGGCGCGGAAGATCGCATACAAGGCGCCGAACGGGATGATCTTCTTCATCGACACGCGTCCGGTCGAGGAGGGGGGGGAGCCGGAGATCTGGACGGATCAGGGGGACCTCTATACGCCTCGGGTGAAGAAGCACATCGTGGGACGCCAACGGGTCTGTCTCGCGGCGTCGCTGCGGGGATGGGAGTTGTCGCGGATTCTCTTCCAGTGTGACTCGTGGGCGCGGGCGCAGGAGATCTTTCTGGAGACGGGGTATTTCCCGATGAGTCCACGGGAGGCCTTTTCGCCACGGACGGTATCGCGAGCACGCGCCTTGGCCCAGGGGAACGGGACGGATGAGATTCGCGGGTGGTTCGAGCATTGATTCGAGAAGGGAAAGGGAAGAAACGATGAGACTCTATCTTTCGGAAGAGGTCGAGCGAAGACTTCTCGATGCACCGGAGGGGAGTGTGGTCTATGGGACGTTCGATCCGCAGCAGGGCGTTGCCACGGTGACGGAGCTGCGAACCCCGGGGGAGGGCGAAGGCGCCCGGAGCGGTCTGGCACGGGTCTCCCTGGCCGTGCTTGGACTTGGAGAAGAGAGCGCCTTCCCCTTCCGGGTTTCTCGGGCGGATGGCGTGGTATGGCAGACTTCCGGGGGCGAGCCGGTGGAGGTCGTTCGATACGCGCCGGCGGACTTCTTCAAACGGACGCCCTTCGACCCCTCGTTGATCGAGCTTCTGCAACGGGAACGGCTCCTCGTGGTGGGCGTCGGCTCCGTGGGGGCTCCGATGGCGTTGGAGATGGCGCGCACGGGGATTGGCGGGCTGATTCTCCTGGACAAGGATCGGCTCGAGATCCACAACTGCATGCGGCACACGTTGGGGCCGGCGTATGTCGGGTGGCCGAAAGCAGGGGCGATGGCACACTACATCGCGGAGCACGTTCCAGGATGTCGGACGGTGGCGGTGGACGAAGATCTCTTCTCCGGGGACCGCTCCGGGTTGCGAGCGCTGATGGCGGAGACGGAGCCGACGCGGATTCTGGCGGTGACCGACTCGTTGCGGGTGCAGTATCTCTGCCAGCGGTTGGCGCTCTGCTATGGGTTGCCGTTGATGGCGGTCTGGTGTGACAACAATGCGGTGGAGGGGGAGATCTTCCTCTGGGAGCCGGGGGAAGCACAAGGGTGGCGTCCGGGGCGGCCGCGTCGGGGGTGTTACGGCTGTCTCCGCCCTCCGGAGGAGGTCACGATCACGCGGTCGCGTCATTTCGACTACAGCAGCGACGATCCTGACACCTATGGCGGAGAGCCCGCGCTGGGAACCTTCATCAACCGGATCAATGCAGTGGCGTCGATCTTCCTGACGGCGTGGATGCTCCGGGACGCACCGAAGCGGCCGCGGCTCGTGGAGACCCTCCTGCCGTACTACGAGGGGAAAGGGTTGCAGTATATCCGGCTGGGCGGCCCCTACGCGTATGGGGAGGAGGCTGCGGGTCAGATGACGGCGAAAGCTCCATGGGGCGTGGAGTGGTACCGGGTCCTCCAGAAAGAGGAATGTTCGCTCTGCGGGAATCCCGAGGGCAATGCGGCGGTCCTCTTTCCCGAAGATCGAAGCGATGGGGATGAGGTGGAGAGCTGGGAGGCATTCGAGGAGATCCCCCCGGAAACCACGGAGGGGAGGGATGTCGAGTAATTCCGGATCGCGTGCAGGAGGGGAAACGTTCATGCAAGGGTGGCATGGAGATCGGATGATCGAAGGGGCAATGGCGATGGAAAGGGAGGTGGTGCACCCCTCCGCCTCTCCGTTGGTCGAACGGATCGCCGCGCCGGAGAACCTCTTCCGGGCCTGGAGAAAGGTGCAACAGGTTCGTGGCGGGAGCGGTATCGATGGGGTTTCGCCCGCGCGTTTCGAGGACGAAGTCGATTTGCAGATCGCCCATCTTTCGCGCCAGCTTCTCGATGGGTCGTATGTACCCTTCCCGGTGGAGCGGGGGGAAATCCCGAAACCAGATGGGAGCGTCCGGGAAATCGGCATTCTGGCCGTGCGGGATCGGGTCGTGCAGCGGGCGGCGTTGAACATCCTCAATCCGATCTGCGACCGGAAGTTTCTGGACGTCAGCTACGCATATCGTCCGAACCGATCGACCCGGATGGTCGCATCACGGATCCAGATGTTGATCCGGGAGGGATTCGTCTTTGCGGCGGACATGGATATTACCGACTTTTTCGGGAGTTTGCGGCACGATCTGGCGATTCTCCTCTCGTGGGTGTTTCTCGAGGACGAGGGGGCGGTGCGGTTGATCGCGCAGTGGCTTGCCGCGGGGTGTAATTTCTTCGTCAGTGAGCGGAATGGGCAGAAGCGTTCGCTCCTTTCGTCCTTCTCGCCTTTCCTGCTCAAGCTCTGTGCGCCTTTCCTCTCGGAGGAGGCTTTCACGGTGAAGCGAATCCTCACGGGCAAGGAGCGGGAGGAGGACCTCGATCTGGCGAGGCTTGCCTCGGTGTTCGACCGGTTCGTGCGCGAGGGGCTCGTTCCGATGGAGGGGGAGGCCACGAAGCGGCGGGGCACGGTTCAGGGGGCACCGATCTCTCCGATGCTGGCGAACATCTACCTTCACCCCTTCGACCTCAAGGTCTCGCGGGATCTTCGAGGGGAACTGGTCCGGTTTGCGGACGACTTCCTGGTCCTCTGCCAGAGCGAAAAGGACGCGCGATGGGCATATGCCCGGTGTTCCCGGTGGCTCTCGGGCTTGGGGCTGGCGGTCAACGAGAAGAAGAGCCGGATCTCCCATGCGGAGGAGGGATTCGAGTTCGTGGGATATCGCTTCACGAAGGCGGGCTTCGAGGAGATCGAGCGGCAGGAAGTCGCACATCCGTGATCGGGAAGGATTGGGAGGAGAGGCTTCCAGCTTGTGCAACTGCGTGGCAGGAGGATGCAGGATGTCGATTCTTTACATTACGGAGCAGGGGGCCTCGCTCTACCGGAATGGGGAACGCCTGATCGTGAAGAAGGGCAACAAGGTCCTCTACGAGGTGCCAGCGATCAAGGTCGATCAGGTCGTGATCCTGGGGGGAGGCAACGTTTCGACGCCGGCGCTCAACTACCTCATGGAGCAGGGGAAGGAGGTTGCTTTTCTCACGACGCAGGGGCGTTATCGGGGAACGATATCGAGCCAGCTCTCTCAGAACGGGAAACTTCGGCAGTTGCAGTACAAGTTGTCGATGAACGAGGCCTTCTCCCTCGAGATGGCCCGTCGCTTCATCAGGGGAAAGATCGAGAACATGGTCTATCTCCTCTCACGGCAGCGGGAGCGGGATCGGAGACAGAATCGGGCGGTGGCGATGCTGATGGCTTCCCTCGACAAGGTGAGAGAGACCTCGAGCATCGATTCGCTGCGGGGATATGAGGGGAGTTCGAGTGCGGCCTATTTCGAGGCGTTCGGCAGGCTGCTCGAGCCGACGTTCACCTTCAAGCAGCGGGTGAAGCGGCCGCCGACCGATCCGGTGAACATCTGTTTGAGCCTCGGATATACGATCCTCTACAACCGGGCGCTTTCCACGCTGCGTCTGGTGGGTCTCGACCCCTTTCTCGGTTTTCTGCACCAGCCACGTTACGGGCATGCGGCGCTCGCATCCGACCTCATCGAGGAGTTCCGTTCGATCGTCGTGGATTCCACGGTGTTGACGGTGGTGAAGAAGCGGATGATCAAGCCGGAGCATTTTCGGAATCGGGAGGGGAAGCTCGAGTTTTCGAGGGTGGGGATTCGCAAGTTTCTCCACGCGCTCGACGCGACCTTCCAGCGGCAGGTGGTGCTGGGGGGAGTGGGGATTCGAGTCTCCTATCAGAAGGCGATCGAGTTCCAGGCCAGACAGATCGTGGAGAGCGTGTTGACGGGGCAGGTCTCCTACCAGCCCGTCTTGCCGGGGAAGCGGCCACGATGAAGGGATTTATGGTCGTTTCCTACGATATTCCGGACGACCGGAGACGCGCCCGGCTCCACAAGACGCTCAAGGATTTCGGGACGCGGGTGCAGTTCAGCGTCTTCGAGTGTCTCCTCACCGAGGCGCAGTCGAGCGAGCTGCGCCGTCGGATCGAGGCGATCATCGACCCGAACGAGGATCATGTACGCTTCTACTTTCTCTGCAGGCCGTGTGTCCGGAGGATCGTGCCGATTGGAGGGAAGGTGACGCGGGATCCGCGTTCCCACATCGTGTAGGGCACGCATCCCCAAGGAGATCGAGGGTCATCGGCGGAAGTCCCGGAATCGAAGGGGGGGGGGGAAGAGGCCGATGGAAGGACGATACTGGTGGATGTTGACGGAGGAGGAACTGGCGCATTGGTTACGCACGGAGCGACGTCTCTCCGTTCGGCGGGATCCATCGGCATTCGCGGAGGCGGTTCATATTGCGATGCGTCATGCCAGAAGGGAGGTCGGGCGAGCGGCCTTTCTTCTGGGGTATACCTCGCGTGGGGGATTGCTCCGGCACCTGCGCAAGCCGAAGTCTCGAAATCCGCTGTGTGAGGGATGTCCTCGGCTGGAGAACGCGGAGGAATGCCGACCTTACCTGCGTGCTGCGGCTGCATCGCCCTGTCGCTATCTGGAGGAACCCCCTCCCCTGCCGAAGATCCGGATCTACTTCCTGGGTTGAAGAAAAACGACCCTGAAATGCACGATACATCGCTCTTCGCCCGTCTCCCTCGTAGAAGGGGGAAGAAAGGGTTCCCCCGATCGGTTGTCATCCATCCTACGAATCATTCAAGGAGGAGGAGATGCGGATCCTTTTCGTACATGTTTCCCAGAACTGGCAAGGAAGGGTCTACCCCGAGTATCCACTCGGACCGGGCATCGTGGCCACGATCGCCCGCGATGCGGGGCACGATGTCTTCTTTCACGACATGGCCGTGGACGACACCCCGGTAGAGGAAGTGGTCGGCAGGGTCGCGCCCCGGATCGTGGCCCTCTCATTTCTCTCCACCTCTGCCACGAAGGCGGGAGAAGTGATCCGGAAATTGCGGGGATGGGAAGGGATCACCCTGATCGCAGGTGGAATTCACACGAGCATCTTTCCGGAACATGTCGTGGCGCTCGGTGTGGACGTGGCCGTCGTGGGCGAAGGGGAAGGGGTCATCCTGCCCCTCCTCGATGCGTTCTCGCGCGGCGGGGATCCCTCTGTGCGGCTCTCTGCGATTCCGGGGATCGTCTATCGGGAACGTTCGGGCCGGATTCGGAAGAATCCCCCCTCGACCACGAGCGTGGACCTCGAAACCCTCCCGCCGGTGGAGCGTTCGATCTACGATCTGTCCCGTTATCCCCACCACTCGATCATCACGAGCCGGGGGTGCCCCTATCGGTGCAAGTTCTGCTGCGCGTGGGGACCGGGTGGACGAAAGGGACGGATGGCCAGTCCCTCCCGGATCCTCTCCGAACTCGAATGGCTCGTGGAACGCTATGGGGAGATGACCCTCTATTGGGCCGACGACATGTTCTTCTTCAGTCAGCGCAAGCGTCTCGAGTTCTGTTCGATGATGAAGGAGCGGGGCTTGCCGATCGAGTGGATCGCTCAGCTACGAGCAGACAATCTCAATCCTCCGCTGGTGGATGCCCTCCTTGCCGCGGGGTGCACGAAGATCTGTCTTGGGGCGGAATCGGGCTCCGACCGCTTGCTTCAGAGCGTGGAGAAGGGGTTGACCCGGGCCCAGATCGCCGCGGGGATCCGATGTGCCGTGGAAGGGGGGCTGCGGGTGAAGACGTGGTGGATCCTCGGACTGCCGGGGGGGACCTTCGAAGATCAACTCGCCTCCCTCGATCTGATCGCCGAAACCCGCCCCCACGAGGTCGCGGTCCATACGTTCGTTCCCCTTCCCGGCACGATCTACTGGGAAGAAGCCGAACGCTTCGGGATCCATCTTCCCCCCCTCGATCGTCTCGAGCAGCTCTACTACTACGGAAACCCCGGCGAAGTCCGTATGGATGGCCTTTCCGCGGAAGAGATGACGATGCTGATCGAAGCCTACGACACTGGCCTCCAGGAGATGGGGTATCTGCCCACGGATCGAGCCACGCCAGAGACCCCCTATGTCTATACCTCCCCGAAGCAGAAGACGACCTTTGCCGTCTGATCGAAGAAAGCGTGGGAAAGGAAGCAACATTCTCAGGAGGAAGAGGATGAAGAGTCGATACTTCCGCATTTCGGTGAACGCTTCGTGCAACCTGGCCTGTGCCTTCTGCCACAACGAGGGACAGGGAACGATCTCCCGGCGCGATCGGAGGCAACTTTCGATCGATTCGATCGTCTGGGTCTCGCGGATCGCCCGGGAGGAGGGGTTCGAGAAGTTCAAGCTCACGGGCGGGGAGCCGACCCTGCGTCCCGATCTCTGTGAACTCGTGCGCAGGCTGCGCGCCGAGGGGATCGATGAACTCTCGATGATCACGAACGGGATCCGTCTGGGGAAACTGGCTCGTCCCCTGCGGGAGGCGGGGCTTCCGCGGATCAACGTCAGCCTCCACACGCTCGACGAGGCGCGTTTTTGCCGGGACTTCGGGGGGGAGCCCTCCCAGTTGCGCCGGATCGTGGCGGGCATTGATCGGGCGATTGCCGAAGGGTATCGGGAGATGAAGATCAACCTCGTCTACGGAGGCCCCCAGCCGACCGAGGATCTGCGACGCGTGCTCGATTTCGTGGCCCAACGTGACCTCGTGTTGGTGCTCCTTCCGGAACTCCCCTTTGGCACGAGCCTCGATCTCGAAGCAGCCTCCCTGCGTTCCCTCTATCGCCTCCTGACGCGCTGGGGGATCCGGTCGGAACGGATGCTGGAGGACAGGGAGGGGATCCGCAAACGGCTCATCCTCCTCGAAGGGGGGGGGCGGGTACTCCTCCGGGACGACGAACTGGGCGAAAAGCTCCCCTATTCTGCCTGTCTGCGCTGTATTCGGCGCAGCGAGTGCCGGGAGGGCATCTTTCCCGTGCGATTCCATGCGGATGGGACGCTCCACCCCTGCCTGGCCGATGGGTTGCCGGCAACGCCGCTGGCCGAGGCGATCGAACGGCGGGATGCATCGGCCGTGCGTCGGGCGATGCAGGGGATCACCCATTCCTGATGAGGAGGAAGGATGTTCATTGCGGTCGAAGGACTCGACGGATCGGGGAAGAGTACCCTCGTCGAGGGGCTTGGGGCTCATCTGGAACGAAAGGGCATCTTCGTCTCGCGCTTTCAGCCGACGAGGCCGAGACATCCCGCGGAGCCGGTGGAACGACTCTACCGCCATTTCCACCTCGACGCCTTCTGGTTTCCACGGGCATTCCTCTTCGCGTACCGTTCCCGGCAGGCCTTCCTCGAAACGGATTGGCATGCGCCGGTCGTCCTCGGGGACCGATCGATCGTGACGAGCTACGTCGTCTATCGCCATCGGTTCGGCAACCGGAGGATCGCAGAGAAATGGGTCGATCTCCTCGAACCCCACATCCCCTCGCCCGATATCGTCCTCTACCTCGAAGCCGATCCCCACACCCTGGAGGAACGCAAGACGAGACGAGGGATCCCGAGGAACATCGATGAACAGGGGCGCCGTCCCGCGCAGATGGCCCGAGCCTACCACGAGATCCGCACGGGAAGGTGGCGGATCTGCCGTCTTGCACGCTCTCGATGGTTCTGTATCGATGCCTCCCCCTCGAAAGAGGAAGTTCTCGCCCAAGCCCTGCACCTCATCGGATCGGTGTGCCTGGAAGGGAGGGAAGACTTTGACGATCCCACCCGCATCGGGTACAACACCACCGATTCCCCCCGACACGGGAGGGAGCGCAACGACGAACGTGCACCCACAGCCACGCAAGGAGCTGACCATGACGATCTATGTATCCCCCGAGACATTCGAAAAGATGGAAAAGAAGCTGAAGACATACGAGGAGGAACTCCGAAAGATCCAGGAGGAGAAGGCGATCGCCTATCATGAGAGTGGCGATACCTGGCACGACAATCCGGGCTTCAACGACCTCGAACAACAGGAATCCCGAAAGGTCCGGCAGATTCTCGAACTGCGCGACCAGTTGCAGGAAGTCCAGATCATCGATACCCGAGAGCGCAACACGAAAGAGGTCGCCATCGGATCGATCGTGAAGTTCTCCCGGACGCTCATTCGACCCGATGGAAGCCAGAAATACCAGGAGCAGATCTATGAGATCGCCGGGTATGGAGAGACCGATCTCGAGAAGGGCAGAGTCAGCTACACCGCCCCCATCGTCCAGCCCCTTCTGGGCCTCCCCGAGGGAGAGATCGAGACGGTCGACACGGAGGAGGGCGAGGTGGACTACGAAGTCCTCAAGCTCTATCCCGACTGGGAGTCCGCGCGAAGGGACCTTGCCAGCGAAGAGGACGAATGAGGAGAGATCAGGGAGGCGTGGCGATGTTCTTCTTCCTCTGTGGAACCCACTGCGCGGGGAAGACCTCGATCCTCCAGACGCTCGAAGCGGAAGGGGTGCTCTCGTTTCGCGGAACGGAGATCGGAAAGGATCTCTACTACGAACGACGCTTCGATCCAGAGGGGCAGGGGCGTGCCTTCGAGTACGAGGTCACGCGGCGGGAACTGGCACGCGATGAGGAACTGCTCGAAACCTCCGGAATCATCGGGATCGAGACGTGGCACCCCGGCAACCTCGCCTATGCGGCCGTCCGGAATCCCCCCATCGTTCCGGGACTGGCCGGGAAGATCGCCCGTTCCCCCTGGATCGGGTCGGCGAGGGGGATCTGGATTCGCGGCGTCCGTGCCGAGAGTATCGAGGCGCGCACCCGGACCTTTTCGGGGAATCCTCAATGGGCAGCGAGGTTCTATACCGCCATCGAGGCCCAGATCGAACCGGCCCTCCGCAGACTGGGTCTCTGGGAGCGGACGATCCTCCTCGACGGGGAAGCGCCCCTCCCCCTGCTGATCGAGCAGGTTCGCCAGGTGATTCTCGAGACGCAAGGGGGATGAGCGGCGGCGGCAACCGCATTCACGCGGGCCGGCGGGCACGCCTGCGGAGGGCGAAGGGAGCGGCCATGACGAAGAGGAGGAGGGGGAACGCCCCCCGAACCCCCTTTGACGGGATGGGCGCAAGACCGCAGGTCGGCGTCGTCTGCCCTTCCAACGTGGCGGTGTAGTCGTAGGTGAAGGAGGAACCGGTCGTCAGGAGGGTGCCGGCGACCATCCCGACCTTCTCGTACTGCTCGAACCCCGCCACCACGATCTCTCCCTCCTCCCGGTCGTGGTCGATCTCCATCGGAAGGACCGTGATCTCCCCACTGGGAGGGACGAGGAAGAGGGTGACGGCCCAGTCCGTGTACCGGTCCCCCGCGAAGGTGATCGTCAGATCCCCCTCCTCTCCGCCGCCATGGCGGAACTCGATGTAGTTGGCCGCCAGGTGATCGGGACGAAACGGGCGCGCGTCGGAGTCGGAGACGGGATAGGTGTCATGGGTGCGCACGATCGAGACCTCATCCCACTGCGCCGCTTCCTCCGCCTCGTAATAACGTTCGTCGGCCCGGGAACCGGTGAAGTAGTTCCAGGCGATGAACTCGGCGAACGCATCGGCCACGGAAGAGGCGCGTTCCCCGAGGACCGCCTGGCTCGCCTGGTACCAGTTCGGGTCTCCGATCATCCCCTCCCAGATCTCCCGGATGATCCCGGTGCCATATTTCCGGGAGAGGAAGCGGGGCCAGAGCATCGCGCCGTACTCGTGGGCGCCGTTGGCGTAATCGAGCGCCTGCTGGGGGAAGAGGAGGAAGCCGTAGAGGAAGTTCATGTAGTCGTCCGTCTCGTCGTAGACGACGTCCTCCATCCAGGTCGAACTCGCCTCCATGATGAAGGTCGATTCGAGCGCGTCGTAGTAGCCCTGCACGCTGTGGAAGAACTCGTGGGCGGTCGTGGCCTTGAAGGCCCCCTCGGCATCGCCGTCCGGATCGTTGTTGGGCTGGGTGTTCTGGAAGTTCGTGTTGAGCACCATGTAACTCGTCCGGTCGTTCCAGGGGTTGGGGCCGTCCGCCTCCCACGTCACATAGCCGAAGAGCCCCCCCCCCAGCCGTTCGAAGTAGATGTCGTAGGCATTCGAGCCCCCGGCGCCGTTGTCGGAGGGGGGAGCTTCATAGCCGAGTTCACCGATGATCCGGCTCCAGGAGAAATCGGCATAGGCCGCACCGCGGTCGATATAGTCGGAGACACCGTTGCCGTCGCTGTCCGTCGGACTGACCGCGTCCTCACCGGTCAGGTCGTAGTGGAGGAGAAAATGCCCGCTCGGCGAGGGATGGGTGAATTGCTTCTCCGGCCGCGCGGTGATCGCCATGATCTCGCTCTGCGCCTCCGGGGAGAGACGCGCCCAGTTGCGCTGGATCTCCCCGAGAAGGGAGGTCGCACAATGGAGGCCGGAGAGGAGGTCCTCCTCTCCCTCACCGTGGATCGCACGAACGAGGCGTGTCGCATAGGCATCGTAGGAGATCTCCCCCCGTTCCATGGCCTCTCGCAACGTCTCGAGGGACGAAGGCGGCTTCGGCGTCGCCGCCGCCGCAAAGAGGGGAGTTCCACAGAGCCACAGCAGGGCCGCCCATCCCTTCCATCCCAGGTCTCTCATTCGAATCTCCTTACCTTGCTCGTCACCCGTTCTTCCTCTTCCGGAGATGCACGATCGAATCAGCTGTTTCGTCGGCATGCCATCCGGACAGGTCTTTCGGAAGATTCTGCCAGAGATCGGAAGAGAAGTCAAAGGGGACTTGCTTTTCATCGGCAGGGGAGTAGAATCGTCTCCGTCCCGATTGAAGGAACGGGGATCGTCCCGGAGACACGAACGAGGAGAAGATGATGAGAAACACGCTCCGTTGTGGAATCCTTGCCCTCCTTGTCCTCCTTTGTCCCACATGGGCCATCGGAGCAGACGAAGGGAAGGGGGTGACGAAGGTGGCCGAGATCGAGGGGATCACGGAGTACCGCCTCGGAAACGGCCTCCAGATCCTCCTCTTCCCCGACGCCACGAATCCGAGGGTCACGGTGAACGCGACCTACTTCGTCGGTTCCCGACACGAGGGGCGGGGGGAGGCCGGGATGGCCCACCTCCTCGAGCACATGCTCTTCAAGGGGACGAAGGAGATCCCAAACGTATGGAAGGCGCTGGAGGCCCATGGCGCGACGTTCAACGGCACGACCTGGTTCGACCGCACGAACTACTTCGAGACCCTGCCGGCCGATGTCGAGGGGAACCTCGATTTCGCGCTTCACCTCGAGGCGCAACGGATGGTCGATTCCCTGATCCGGGATGCCGATCTGGCCCGGGAGTTCACCGTCGTGCGGAACGAGTTCGAGGCCGGGGAGAACAATCCGATCCAGATCCTCGAGGAACGGATCATGTCGAGCGCCTTCCTCTGGCACAGCTACGGGAGATCGACGATCGGAAACCGCTCCGATATCGAACGGGTTCCGGGGGAAAAGCTCCGCGCCTTCTACCACACCTACTACCGCCCCGACAACGCGATGCTCGTGGTGGCCGGGGCCTTCGATCCGAAGGAGGCGCTCGAACGGATCGTGGCCCATTTCGGGAAGATCCCGAAGCCTGAACGCCCTCTCGAAGAGACCTACACGGTCGAGCCCCCGCAGGATGGCCGCCGTCACGTCGAGCTTCGGCGCGTGGGCGACGCGCCTGCCGCCGGCGTCGTCTATCACATCTGTGCGGGGGCGCATCCCGATTTCGCGCCCCTCGAGATCTATGAACGGATCCTCCTCGATGAGCCCTCGGGGCGGCTCTACCAGGCGCTCGTCAAGACGGGGATGGCGGTGAGCGTCTCCGGTGGCGCGTGGATGCTCCGGGAACCGGGGGTCTTTCAGATCACGGCGGCCCTCCCCAAGGAAGGGGATCCCGAGCGGGTGCTGGCCGAGATGAGACGGGTGATCGAAGGCGTCCCGGATCGCCCTGTCACCCCGGAGGAAGTGGCGCGGGCCCGCAACCAGCTCCTCAAGCGCTTCGAGCTTCAGTTCCGCGATCCGGAGCGTACCGGCATCTTCCTGAGCGAATACGCGGCCACGGCGGACTGGAAGCTCTTCTTCCTCCACCGGGACCGTCTCCGGCGGGTGAGCGCCGAGGATGTCAACCGGGTGGCCGCCTTCTACTTCAAGGAGAGCAACAGCACGACCGGCGTCTTCCTCCCCACCCCCCCCGAGGCGATCGATCGGGTCGTGGTTCCGCCGACCCCGAATGTCGAGCGGCTCTTCGCCGAGTATACAGGAGGAGAGGGGCTGGCCTCGGGCGAGGCGTTCGAGGCGACCCCGGCCGCGATCGAGGCGCGCGTCACGCGAGGGAAGCTCGCCAACGGGATGGCCTACGCCCTCTTCCCCAAGGAGACGCGCGGCGATGCGGTGAAGGTTCGGATGATCCTGCGCTTCGGATCGCTCGAGACGCTGCGGGGAAAGAATGCGGCCCTCCCCATCCTGGGGGATCTGCTGATGCGGGGGACCACGCACCATACCTATCAGGAGATCCGGGATCGCCTCGACGCGCTCAAGAGCGAGATCCACATGGGCATCGGCCGTCCCCGCGGAGGGGTGTGGCAGGCAGGGGTCTTGCCGGTCTCGGTCACTTCGGACCGCAAGCATCTCCCCGCCGTCCTCGAACTTCTGGGGGAGATCCTGCGGGAGCCCACCTTTCCCGAGGCGGAGTTCGAGATCGTGAAGGCGGAACGGATCACCGCCCTGGAACGTCAGCGCCACGATCCGACCGCGCTCACCTTCAACGCCCTCTTCCACCGGATCGGTTCCTGGCCCAAGGACGATCCCCGCTACGTCCCCACGATCGAGGAGGCGATCGAAGGGACCAAGGGGGTGGAGCGTGATCTCCTCGTCACGCTCCACCACGACCTCTTCGGTGCCCAGAGCGCGCAGATGGCGGTCGTAGGGGATTTCGACCCCGAGGAGATCCTCTCCGTCGTGGAGAAGACCTTCGGCGACTGGCGTGCGCCCGTTGCCTACGTCCGGATTCCTTCCCCCTTCCGGGAGGGGGGGACCGCCGGTGAGGAGACGATCCGGACCCCGGACAAGAAGATGGCGATGATCGGGATGATGCTCAACTTCCCGATGACCGACACCGACCCCGACTACCCGGCGCTCGTGATCGCCAACCATCGCCTTGGGGGGAGCGCGAGTTCCCGCCTCCTCGACCGTCTCCGGCAGAAAGAGGGGCTCTCCTACGGCGCCTTCTCCTTCTTCAACGCAAATCCGATCGATCCGAACGCGATCCTCGCGGCGGGTGCGATCTGCGCCCCCCAGAACGTGGAGCGGGCGATGGCGGCGATGCGCGAGGAGATCACGAAGTTGATCGCCGAGGGGCTCGATGCGCAGGAACTTGCGGAGGCCAAGGAGAGCTACATGCTCCGCCAGCAGAACCTCTTCGCCGACGACGACTTCGTGGCGATGGCCCTGGCCGAGGCGCTCTTCGTCGATCGGACCCTCGCGTTCATCGAACGCCTCGACGAGCAGATCGAACGTCTCACCCCCAAGGCCGTCCATGCGGCGATCCAACGTCATCTCGACCCCGACCGGATCCTCTCGGTCAAGGCGGGAGACCTCTGAGAGAGGCGCATCCCCCCTTTGCGTGAGAGGAAGGTCGAATTTTCCATCATGAAGTCGCTCTTTCAGATCTCGAATCTCTCCAAGCGGTATGGGCCGAAGGTGATCTTCGACCGGGCCGAGGTGCGGATCGCCGCCGGCGAGAAGATCGGCGTGATCGGCAGGAACGGCGCGGGGAAGAGTACCCTCTTGCGGATGATGACGGGCGAGGAGGAACCCGATGAAGGGGAGATCGTCCACTTTCCCGATCTGCGCCTCGCCTATCTGGAGCAGCTCGACCCCTTCGAGCCCGGCGAGCGCGTGAACACCTTCCTCGAGCGCTACACGAAGCGGGAGGCTTGGGCCTGCGGGAAGGTCGCGGCGCGCTTCCAACTCGGGCCGGAACACCTCGAAGCTCCGATCGACGCGCTCTCCGGCGGATACCAGATGCGGGTGAAGCTTGCGGCGATGCTCCTTCGTGAGCCGAACTTCCTCATGCTCGACGAGCCGACGAACTACCTCGACCTGCACACGCTGATCCTCCTCGAAAAGTTCCTCGCCGATTACCGGGGGGGCTTCCTCATCGTCTCCCACGACCGGGAGTTTCTCAAACGGACCTGCAACGAGACCCTCGAGATCGAAAACGGCAAGATCACACTCTACCCCGGTGACATCGAGGCCTATCTCGCCTGGAAGACGGAACGGCGGGAACAGCGACTTCGGCAGAACGAAAACGTGGCGCAGAAGCGCAAGCAGCTCCAGGCCTTCGTCGATCGCTTCCGGGCCAAGAGTTCCAAGGCGCGCCAGGCCCAGTCGAAGCTCAAGCAGATCGCGCGGTTGCAGAAGATCGAGATCGAGCAAGCCCCTCCCGAGGTGTCGATCCGGATCCCTCCCGTGACGGCGCGCAAGGGGATCGCCCTCTCCTGCGAGGGGCTTGCCATCGGGTACCCCACGAAGCGGGTGGCCGAGGGGATCGATCTCGTGATCGAACGGGGGCGCCACGTGGCGATCCTGGGGGACAACGGGGAGGGGAAGACGACGCTGATGAAGACGCTCGCCGGCGTCCTCGAACCCCTTTCGGGAGGCTATACGTGGGGAAAGACGCTCGAGATCGCCTATTTCGCCCAGCATACGACCGAGATGCTCGATCCGGCGGATACCGTGGAGCGCTACCTCTACAAGGTCGCCCCCTCCGACGTGACCCGCCAGGATATCCGGGACATGGCCGGCGCCTTCCTCTTCCGGGGGGAGGAGGTGGAAAAGGAAGTCCGTGTCCTGAGCGGGGGGGAGCGGGCCAGACTCTGTCTGGCTGGTCTCCTCTTGAGCCGAAGCGACGTGCTCCTCCTCGACGAGCCGACGAACCATCTCGACTTCGAGACCGTGGAGGCGCTCGGCGCCGCGTTGCACGACTTTGCCGGCACGGTCTTCTTCATCTCCCACGACCGGACCTTCGTCCACCTCCTAGCCGACACGATCGTGGAGATCCGGGGGGGGCGGGTCCTCTCCCACCCCGGTACCTACGACGACTACGTCTACCACCTCGAGACGCTCCTCGAGGAGGAACTCTCGCGTCTCTCCCCCCCGGCGGAAAAGCGCGACGGAAAAGGGAGGGACAAGCCCTCTTCCGGTGGTGCGAAGCCGAAGAGCGCCTATCACGAACGCAAGGCGATCAAATCGCGGATCACGAGGCTCAAGACCCGACGCACGGCCCTCGAGGGGGAGATCGAACGCCTTTCCCGGGAGAAGGAGCGACTCCTTCAGGAGATCCTCGACGATCCCACCCGCTACGATCCCGAGCGCCAAGAGCGTCTCGACGGGGTGAGCAGCGAACTCGAAGCGGCCGAGGCGCGTTGGATCTCCATCGAGGAGGAGATCGAAACGCTGCGGAACACCCTCGAAGCGGCGTCCTGATCGGACCTTCGGCACGACCCCTCTCCCCCTTCTCCCTCCCGGCGGAGGTCCAGGCTACCCCTCGGGGGGGAACTCACCGAGTGCGAGTTCGAGCGCGAGGTAGGCGTAGGCGTATCCCGTCTTGGCGCGCGCCAGGGCGATCTGGGCGTTGAAGAGCGCGGTCTGGGCATCGAGCACGGAGAGGGCATCGGCGACCCCCTCGGCGTAGAGTTCCTCGGCCAGGCGGTGCGCCTCCTCGGAGAGGGTGAGCGCTTTTTTGGCATGATCGAGCTGTTCCCGTGCGGAGGAGAGTTCGATCCGCTTGCGGCGAACCTCCGTGTCGGTATCGATGAGGCGCTGGCGCAGCGTGAGTTCTTTCTGGAGGAAGGCCGATCGGGTCTGTGCCAGGTCGAGACGCCGCCCTCCCCCGTCGAAGAGGGTCCAGGAGAGGCCGAGAACACCGGTGAAAACGAGATGTTCCCCCGTGAATCCGGCGGTCTCGGAGTAGTTGGCATTCAGGGAGAAGACGAGGGTGGGCATATATTTCATCCGGGCATCCCAGATGGAGGCCTGGGCGGCCTCGAGTTCGGCACGGGCGGCCGCGAGTTCGGGACGTTGCCGCCGGGCCCGGAGCACGAGTTCCTCCGGGTCGGTCACGTCGAGTTCGGGAAGGGGCGGGGGAGCGACGTCGTAGTCGGGGGGGAGGGAATCCCCCGCCAGGGCGCGGAGCGCCTCTTTGGCCGCGGCGAGGTTGGCCGTTGCGGCATCGAGGTTGCTGCGTGCGCGCTCGACCTCCGCCTCGGCGCGTACCACGTCGAGCCGGGTCACGATCCCTGCCTCCGCTTTCGCGCGGGCGGCTTCGAGGTGCGCCGTGGCGTTCTGGAGCGCGGAGCGGCTCGCCGCACAGACGTCCTTGTTCCCCACGATGCCGAAATAGGCGGTCGTGGCGGCAAAGAGGACCTGGGCGGTCTGCGCCGCCACCGCGGCCCGGCTCTGCTCTCGGGTATGCTCGGCGACTTTGAGGAGGGGGAAGACCCGGGCGTTGAGGAGGGTCCATTGGAGCGAGGCGATGAAGCCGAACTGGATATCCTTCTGAAGTTCGATCGGATCGGGGTCGAAGGCGGGGAGCCCCTTCTCCGGATCGACGGGGAAGAAGCCGCTCGTGCCGCCGGGCTGCGTTTCCTCCGGCTCGAAGCCCACCGGCGCGGGCCCGATGTCGAGCTGGGCGGCGGCCGAGGTGTACTGGAGGTTCCCCGTCACCGTGACGACGGGCATGAGCGCGGTCCAGGTTCGTTTCTTGAGGATCGCCGTCTGTCGGATCGTCTCCTGGGCCGCGGCGAGATCGGCGTTGTGTTCGAGCACCCGTTCGAGCACCTCCCGATAGGAGACGATGGGGGCAGCCTCCGATTGCGCCGCGCCCGGCGCGGGGGGAAAGAGGGAGGAGAGGCAGAGGAGGGCGAAGAGCAAAATCCCCGGAAATGTTTCCTCTTTCTCTCTCCTCATGACACGAAACTTTCGATTCAACTCGACACCTCCTCCGATTCTTCGTCGAACCACGCCTCCGGGGTCAGGAGGCGGTAGAGCACGGGCACGACGATCAGGGTCAGGAGCGTGGCCAGGGTGAGTCCGAAGATCACGGCGATCGCCATCGGTGCCCACCACTCGCCCGATCGTCCTGCCGGTGCAATTTTGAGATGGCTGAAATCGATGCTCCATCCGATCGCCATCGGGATGAGTCCGAGAATCGTGGTTACCGCGGTGAGGAGCACGGGGCGGAGGCGAATCTGTCCCGCCATGACGATCGCTTCGAGCTTCTGCATCCCTCCGCTGCGCAACTGCTGGATGAAATCGATGAGCACGATCGCGTTGTTGACGACGACGCCGGCAAGGGAGATCACCCCCAGCCCGGTCATGATGACGCCAAAGGGCGTGGCTGTCACGATGAGGCCCCAGAGCACGCCGATGAGGGAGAGGATGACGGAGATGAGGATGATGACGGGGAGCACGACCGAATTGAACTGGGTGACCAGGGTGAGGAAGATGAGGAAGAGACCCACGACGAACGCCTTGGCGAGGAAGGCGCGCGCCTTGTCCTGCTCCTCGTTTTCCCCGGCATAGCGCAGGGAGTAGCCTGCCGGCAGCGCGAAGTCGGCCAGGGTGGTCTGAACGTCGTGAAGGACGTCGTTGGCGAGCCGGCCCGTGACGTTCGCGCGGACCGTGACGACCCGCTTCGTCTCCTTGTGGCGGATCGCGCCGGCGCCGGGAAGCATTCGGAGTTCGGCCAGTTCGGAGAGGGGGATCGGAACCCCCTTGTCGCCGGGGATGACGAGGTTCTCCAGATCATCGATCGAGCGGCGGAAGGGTTCGTCGAGCCGCACGGTGATGTCGTACTCGTCCTCGGCCTCCCGCAGCGTGCTCGCCTTGCTGCCGTTGATCGCGGTGCGGATCGTGGCGGCGATCCTGCCGGTGCTCGTCTTGGCCTGCTGGGCTGCGGTGCGATCGACGATCACCTGGATCTCGGGGCGGCTGAGCGCATAGTCGTCCTTGAGATCGACGATCCCCTCGATCCCCTTGATCCGTTCGCGGAGCTGGTGGGCGAGTCTGCCGAGTTCGGCGAAATCGGGGCCGGAGAGTTCGACCGCGATCGGCGCGCCGGAGGGGGGGCCGACCTTCTCCTTCTCGACGTCGATCTCCGCGCCGGTGATCGTGGCGGTGAAGGCACGGATCCTGGCGATCGTCCCCCAGGGATCCCTGTCGGGATCGAGGTCGATGTTGATCTGGGCCTTGTTCGGGGCATTCGGGTTCGAGTCGGTGACCCTCTGGGCTTGGGCGCCGCCGACGATCGAGACGAAGGTCTCCACGCCGTCGAGGGTGGCGATGTAGGACTCGATCTCCCGGACGATTTCGTTGGTGGCCTCGAGGCGGGTCCCCAGCGGGGCCTCGATGTTGATGATCGCCTTCTCGGGGGTCGTCTCCGGGAAGAACTCCACCCCCTGGCCGAGCTTTCCATAGGCGAAGATCGTCCCCACGAGGGAAAGGACCCCGAGGACGACCACGAGGATCGGGTGGCGCAGGCTCACGATGAGCGATCTGCGGTAGAGGCGGACGAAGGCGTTGTCCTCCACCTCGAGATCGGGATCACGCAGCCGCCCCTTGGGAACCCGGAGGAAGCGCTTCGAGAGGACGGGGTTCATCACGAGGGCGACGAAGAGGGAGGCCGAAAGGGCGATGATGAGCGTCCGGGGGAGAAATCCCATGAACTTCCCCATGATCCCCGGCCAGAAGAGGAGGGGGAAGAAGGCCGAAAGGGTCGTGATCGTGCTCGTCGTCACCGGCCAGGCCACCTCGAGGACCGCTGCCTGTGTGGCCCGCAACATCGGCTTGCCCATCGAGGCATGGCGGTAGATGTTCTCCACGATCACGATCGCGTTGTCCACCAGCATCCCGAGCGCCAGGATCAGGGAAAAGAGGACGACCATGTTGAGCGTGATCCCGAGCACCTGGAGGACCACGAAGGTGATCAGCATCGAGAGGGGGATCGCCACGGCGACCAGGATCGCGGTGTTGAAGGTGAGCGCCACGAAGAGGACACCGAGGACGAGCAGGAGACCGGAGAGGATGTTGTTCTCGAGTTCCTGGACCATCTGCCGGATCTGCTTCGACTGATCGTTGAGGAAGGCGACTTCGGTGCCGGGGGGGAAGTTTTCCGCTTCCCGGGCCACGAGCGCCTTGATCTCGTCGATGATCCGGATGATGTTCTCCCCGGTTCGCTTCGTGACGCCGAGGGAGATCGCTTCCCGGCCGTCGAGACGGGCAAGGGTGGCGCGGTCCTTGAAGCCATCGACGACGCGGGCGACATCGCGGACGAAGACCGGTTTGCCCCCCTTCATCTTCACGACGAGATCCGAGATCTCCTCGGGGTGCTTGAAATCGGCCGGAACGCGCACGAGATAGGAGGCGCTTCCCACATCGATGTCGCCGCCGGGGAGGTTGACGTTCTCCCCCTGGACGGCATGCATGACGTCGTCGAGCGTGACGTGGTAGTAGGCGAGGCGTTTCGGATCGACGAGAACCTGGATCTCCCGTTCCACGCCGCCGTTGAGGTTGACTTCGAGGACGCCGGGGATCTGTTCGATCTTCTCCTCGAGATCCTCCCCGATCGCCTTGAGCCGGACCGGGCCGACATCGCCGGAGAGGGTGAGGATGATGATCGGCCAGTCGGAGAAGGAGATCTCCGTGATGACGGGATCCTCGGCATCCTTGGGCAGATCGGGTCTGGCCAGATCGACCTTCTCGCGAACCTTCTGGAGGGCCTCATCGATGTTGGCTTCCGGCGTGAACTCGATCGTGATGATCGAGATCCCCTCCGCACTCGTGGAGGACATCTCCTCGACATCCTTGAGTTCCTTGAGTTCCCGTTCGAGCGGCTGCGTGACGAGCGTTTCGATGTCGGAGGGGGAGACCCCGAAGTAGGGGGTGGAGACCACGACGACCGGAATCGAGATATCGGGCGCGGCCTCCCGGGGGAGGGTCGCGTAGGCATAGATCCCGGCGATCGCCAGGAAGAGGATGAGCACGAAGACGGTCTGGGCATGGCGCAGCGTGTAGTGGATGAGCGCTTTCATCGCTTCGCCTCCCCACAGCCTCGCTTCACGAGAACCGGCGTCTGGTCCGCGAGCTTACGGTGTCCGGCGACGATCAGGTGATCCCCCGGCGAGAGCCCATCGAGCACGACGACCTGGTCCCCCGATCTTGGGCCGAGGGTGACCACTCTACGCTGCGCGCGTCCCCCCGCCTCCACGAAGGCGACCTTGCCGTCGAATTCGTCGAGGACCGCGTCGCGGGGGATGAGGACCGCATCGTCATAGACGCCTCGAACGAGTGTCACCTCCGCGCGCATTCCGGGACGCAGTCGCCGGTCCCGGTTCTCGACCACGATCTCGAGGGGGAAGGTGCGGTTCGGGTTCGCCTGCACCCCCACCCGCCGGAAGACGCCGGAGAAGACTTCGTCGCCGAAGGCATCGACCCGGATATCGAAGCGCTGATCGGGGTGGACGTGGGGCACTTCCCGCTCCGGCAGCTCCGCCACGACGACGAGTTCGTCGAGATTCACGATGTCGAGCACCGGTTGTCCCGGCTGCGCGTACTCCCCCACGTTGAGGAAACGGGTATCCACGATTCCCGAAATCGGGCTCTCCACCGTGGACTTGTCGAGCGTCACGCGGATGAGTTCCAGGGCGGCCTCGGCGCTGTCGCGCGCGGCCTGGGCCGCGGAGAGCTGTTGATCCGTGGCGAGTTTCTTCGCGTGCAACCGCCGGGTGCGCTTCAGTTCCCGTTCGGCGTGCTCGAACTGCACCTCGGCCTGTTTGACCTGCGCTTCGATCGCGCGGCGGTCGATCTCGAAGAGGGTCTTCCCCTTTTCGACCCAGGCCCCCTTGCGAAAACCGATGCGCTCGATCCGACCGGGAATCTCGGCCGCGACGCGGGCAGCCTCGTCCGCGGTGACCACTGCCTCGAGCGCAAGCGTATCCTCGATATGGGTCGTCTCGACACAGCGGGTCTCGACCGGGACCTCCTTGACCTTCTGCACGATCCGCTTGATCGGTTTCTCCTCACGGCATGCGGGGAGGAGCAGGAGGAGGAGCAGGAGGAGGAGCCTCCTGGTGGGAAACCTCCCTTTGGCCGGTGACATTCGAGGAAACCTCCGGTTGGTCGGTGACATTCGATCCATGCGGGGATCGCTCGATTCCATTCCCTTTCGATCGTCCCTCATCTTCTCCTCGTTCGGCACGTTGCTGCGCCCTCCCTTCGAGCCTCCATCCGGATGCCCCTTGGTACTTCGAGCCTCCCAGGAGATCGGCCCCTTCATGCCTCCCTCCCGAATGCGTCCGGAGGGAGACGGATCTCGATCGTTTCGTTGAGGATCCCGTGAAAGATCACGTCGAGGATGTCGTGCGCCTGATCCCGCGGGGGACGGTCCTTCCCCGACAGGTAATTCGTCAGGATCGTTCCATAAAGGAGCGTGCTCACCACGTTCGTGATCCGTTCCACCGGCATCCGCCGCACCCTCCCCGCATCGATGAGCGCCTGGAAACGCGCCTGCCACTCCTCGACCTTGACGTCGTAGCGCTGGAAGTAGATCGGCTTCTCCTCGAGCACCGTCCGTTCGAGGAGGAGGAGGGGGATGCTCTCGCGGTTTCGCGCGAAGAAATCGATGTAGGCGAAGACCGAGGCACAGATCTGGTCGATCGGATCCTCGAAGGCGGCCATCGTCTCCGTGACATGCTCGCCCAGCCGTTCGATGCACCACGAGACCGTCTCGCGGAAGAGTTCTTCCTTCGTGGGGAAGTAGCGGTAGATCGTCCCCTTCCCGATTCCCAACCGGTCCGCGATCGTCTGCACCTCGGTGGTGGCAAATCCGTGCTCGGCGAAACAGTCCGCCGCGGCCTGAAGGATCCCCGCCCGCCGCCGGGCGGCCCGCTTCGCGTCCCGCGGCCGCCCCGGCCCTCGTTTGCATCGTTCTCCCATTCCGTAGGATGCCTTCCCCGTGAAATAATTAACGGACCCGTCCGTCAATTATTTTGGAGGTGTACCATAGGGGATGCATTCTGTCAAGAGGGCAGGATCGATCCTGGCTTTGTTCTTCAGAGAGTTTGATTCCAGGATGGGGTTGTGGTATTCTGGATATCCCTACCGGTAGGGTCGAACGATTCCGGGCCTGCTTCGGTTGTGAAGGAGGGTGTTCGTGCTGCGGCTTTCGTCGGCGTGCTGCGACTTCCATCGGCGTGCCGGGGAAGGCGCCGTGGGAAGGCTTCCACTCAGGGGAGTCGTTTTCGCCATCGGAGCCAACGCAGGCGAAGGACCATCCAGTAGCCGTCGATCAGCTTTCGAAGGTTCAAGTTCGAGGAGCCGCGGCGGCGATCGACGAAGACGACCGGGACTTCGACGATCCGGAAGCCGTGGAGATGGGTTCGATAGAGGATCTCATGGACGATCGAGGGGCCTGCCGAGATCAGGCGTGAGGGATCGATCCGTTCGAGCACTTCTCTGCGGTAGGCCCGAAATCCGGAGTTGCAATCCCGCACCGGTACGCCGAGGACGAAGCGAGCGTAGGCGTTACTGAGGCGGGTGAGGAGTTTCCGGAAGGGGGAGCGACCGACGTCCTTTCCTCCTGCAACGAGGCGGGAGCCGAGAACGAGGTCGGCCTCCTCGAGTCGGGCCAGGAGTTCCGGGATGTGGCGTGGGTCGTGAGAGAAGTCCGCGTCCATTTCGACGATCTGTTCCGCGCCGGCCTCGAGCGCGAACGCAAACGCATCAATCCCCGCATATCCTCGTCCTTTCCGTTCAATCCGTCGCAACAGGTGGACGTGTTCATCGTTGCGCGCCAGTTCCTCCACAATTTCCCAGGTTCGGTCGGGTGAGTCGTCGTCGGCGACGACGACCGAGATGTTTCCCGGCAGACGGCGGATCTGCGTGATGAGTTCTGCGATGTTCTCCCGTTCGTTGTACGTGGGGAGGGTAACCATGACACGCATTGGAAAGGTTCCTTTCTTCAAGCGGGGCGTATGGCTGCTTCCACGGGGTGTCTGGGTTGTGCGCCGGTGGTCTGGCCGCTGCGGGGAGAACCTGCGGCTTGGGGGGGGCGTGGGAGGATCGCTCGGGACTTCGGGGGGGAGGGGTGTGTGGGGCTTCTGGCTGAGGCGTGCGAGGGAGGAGACGTCGGGGGAGGGTACCTCAACGGCAGCGATCGGCCTTTGCCGCGAGGATGAAGTCACTCTCCGTGAGGCCATCGATCTTGTGGGTCCAGATCTGGAGGCGGACTCTTCCCCAGGCGAGGTAGACGTCGGGGTGATGGCCTTCCGCTTCGGCGAGTTCTCCGACTCGGTTCACGAAGGCGAGGGCTTCGCGGAAATCGGGGAACACGTATTCCTTTTCGAGATGATGTCCATCGACGATCCGCCAGCCGTTGCCGAGCTGTGTGTGGAGGCGGCGCAGGGCTTCTCCCTCGAGGGGAGGAACGCCTCCCTGGCACGGCTGGCATTTCTTGGAAGCCAGGTCATCCATCGGCGTGCCCTCCGAAGGCAGGTCATCCATCGGTGTGCGCTTTGGCTTTGGCCTTCGTCCCCGGGAGAGGGGGCGTCTTCCTTTTCCGGCCTCCCCTTTCGGTGTCGGTGGCCTCAGCCCCCGGCCTCGGCGCGGTGGCCCCCCTCTCGGCGCGGTGGCCCCCCTCTCGGCGCGGTGGCCCCCCTCTCGGCGCGGTGGCC
>CAZTSL010000003.1:0-46636 GCA_964616915.1 uncultured bacterium | reverse complement strand
GGCGCGGTGGCCCCCCTCTCGGCGCGGTGGCCCCCCTCTCGGCGCGGTGGCCCCCTTGTGGCCCCCTTGTGGCCCCCTTGTGGCCCCCTGGGGGGAAAATCGGAGCGAGAGGATTTGAACCTCCGACCCCTTGCACCCCAAGCAAGTGCGCTTACCAGGCTGCGCTACGCTCCGATCGAGAGATTCTCGAGACAGGCGTTTTATAGCACAGGTGGGGGAAAAGATCAAGGGGAGGGGTGGAATTTTGTGGGGGGGATCTGGGAAGGGAGATTTCAAGGGATTCTTTGGGAAGGTTCGATTTTTTTTTGCAACGTTTTTCACTTTCGATCCGTTCTGCGGAAGTGAAGGGGTAGGGCGTGCGTCTTGTTGCGGGGATGCAGGGAATCCCGCCCCTGTGTGGAGCCGGAAATGAGAAGAGAGAGAATCGTGCTCGACAAAACCCTTCGATCTCTGCGCAAGGGGCGCCGGGATCCTGCCTTTCGGGAGGCACTCGAGGAACTCCACGCGACCTGTTACCGTTACCTCCTCCAACAGCTCCTTCCCCGTCTCGATCAGGAGGCGCAAGCCGTGGTGGGAGAGTTTTTTCTCGATTTTCTACGACGCAGGCGTTATCTCGAGATTCCGCGGGAGGGGGAGGATGCTCGGAGGTGGTTTTTCAAGGAAGTGACAGATTTCGTCCTGGACCGGTTGCGCATCTGCGCATCTTGATTTTGCCTGAGTCGAACTGGATGAGAGGGTTACGGAATGAAGAACCGACGCGAGGAGATCAGGGAACTCCTGGGCGTTCTGCGTCAGGGGAGGGATGCTCCGGGGTTTCGGGAGGCTTACGAGCAGCTCTACCGGAGCAACTACCGGCACTTCGTCCGGGCGTTGCAGTATGGGAAGAGCTATGGCGGGCGGTTCACCGTGCGCATCGCCTCCCAGGAGATGGCGGAGGACATCGTGGCCGATTTTTTCTACGAATTCCTCCAGCGGGAGAAGTATTTGCAGCTGCGAGAGGATTCGGTCGATGCTGCGGCCTGGTTCTATCGGGTTTTCCTCAACTTCGTCCTCGATCAGTTGCGGCATCAGAAGACGGATGCGACCTTTCATTCCGTGGCCGATCCCGACATGGAGCGGCTTGGGACGGAGGAGGATCTTGCGGAGCAGACGGCGTGTCGGCTGGCGCTCGTGAAGGCCTACGACAGGCTCGATGCGGAGCAGAAGCGCCTCTTTCAGGAGCGGCTCGTGGAGGGGCGCTCCTTTCGGCAGATCCAGGAACGGATGGCGAAGGGGGGGACGCAACTGGCGGAGACTTCGATCCGGGCGCAGTCCCTCCGGATGCGGAGGAAACTCCAGGAGTACCTCGTGCGTTACGGGTATGGAACGTAGGAGGGGGACTGTCAGGCGCTGGTCGAATGGAATTGGAATGATGTGACTTCCCGTGCATGATGCATGGAGAGAGAAGGATACGCCGATGAGCAAAGAACAGACGACACTTCCAACGAACGCCTCCTTCACCGACTACGTGCTTGGTGATCTCTCCGGCGAGGAGCGGAGCGCCTTCGAAGCGTTCGTGGCCGGGGATGCCGAGGCGCAGGATCTGCTCGAGCTGACCCGAAACCTCTACGCGGCGATCGTGGAGGAGGTGGAGGTCGAGATTCCCGACGAAGCGGAACTCGCCGAAGCGGAGGCCCGCAACTGGGAGCGGATCGAGGCGCTCCTGGCGCAAGAGCCTGCGGAGGTGATCCCCTTCCCGAAGCCGGAGGAGCGGGAGCCCTCCCCCACCTTCGAGGCGGCGATGACCACGCTCCAGAAGGTCTTCGAGATCGGGATCGACATCGCAGGGAAGTTTGGGCTGAGTGACACCGAGGTCTGGAGTGCCCTCGAGGATGCCCTCGATCAGCGGCTCGCGGAGGCGAAGGTCGCCCTGGAGATCGACGCCGCGGAAGAAGAGAAGAGGGCAGCCACGGCCAGGATGCGCGCCGCCGACACGCTCCTCTCCTCTGCGGAGATCCGTAAGATCGTCGATCGGCTCGCCCGGCAGGGGAACGCGGAGATCGAGCGGGGAGACGAGAGCCTCGAGGAGATCCTCGACGTGATGGTCAAGGGGGGAACGGCCCGGATCGTCGAGGGGAACGGCAAGCGGAAATTCCAGATTCTCGAGAACCGGATTCCCCTCTACGACCGCAGTTCCCTCACTGCGATCCTCGACGGCACGCGTGCCGTGATCGAAGTGCTCAAGACGAACGTCAACCAGATGTTCGAGTCCGAGGGCAAGGAGTTCCGGGCGTTGCGCTACCTGCGTTTCCTGGCGAAACCGGAGGAGATCAAGGCCTTCCGGAAGCGTTTGATCCAGTTCATCCGGTCGGAGGCGGTCAAGATGGATGCCCGTTGTTCCGCGGGTGATCCCGATGTCCAGGAGTTCATTCTCCAGTATGGCCTGGCCCCGGCGGCGGAGGGGAGTTCCCAGCCCGCCGGCGAGGAGGGCGACGATCGGAAGGCCGGTTCTCCCCCCTGCTGAGCGGCGGGGCGTCGAGACGGCCGGGAGAGAGAAGCAGAAGGGAAGGGTGTTTCCGATGAAGCAATTCGTGAACCTTGCGATGACGATTCTCACCGCAGCCAGCCTGTGGGGGATGCAAGGGTGTCCGGTCTTCCCGATCAATATGGCCGTGGAGGAGACCGCGGAACTTTCGATCTCCATTCTCGGGTGCAACGAGGCGACCCAACCGCAACTCGTGCTCATCGGTGCCTCCCTCTCCTGGAACGAGGACGACATCTCTTTCGATGAGATCGATGGATCTATGGCCTGCACCTTCCGGGTTGCCTTCTCTCCCTCCGTACCGAGTCTCTATCGGTTGCGTGTCTCCACGACCCGATCCGACGGGGTGAATGAAGGGGCGGCCGAGGAGTTCGCGCAGGTTTCCCGGCCTCCGGTCTTCGGTGGATCGAGGAGTCTGAATATCGTGATCGAGGGAGGACCGGACGAAGACCGCGTCGTCTCGCAGCTCACGATCGAGAGCATGATCGTGGGCGGGAATTCCTGATCGCTCCCCCTTCTCTTCCTCCTTCCTCCCTCTGGTTCCTTATTTCCCCCCTGTGCGCCTTTTTCCTTCTTCATCCTTCTGGTTCCTTTTTCCCCCCTCTGCGTCTTTCCGGCAGATTTTCCTTCCCCTTCTTCTCGATGGTTCTTCCGGGTGGGGAGCGTGGAGGAAGGGTATCCCTTTCGATTTACACGTGGACGGATCTGTGGCAAAAGGTTACATCGTCTCGTGCGAGGGTAGATCGTGCCCCGCCGGATGCGTCCGTGGGGTTTCAGAAGAGAGTCTCAGGAAAGGGAAGCCCATGAAACGTTTTTTCACGATGGGTCTTACACTCTGGATGTCGCTCGCGTTTTCCCCCCTCCTTTCGGCGGAGGGGGGAAGGAAGTTCGCCTACCGCTTCACCCCGACGACCGACTATCGGATCGTCTCCGACGTCACGATATCCTTCGAGCTGGCGGGAGGGGGAGGGAGCACGCCCCTGCTCGACGAGTTTCTGAAGAAACGGGGCGCTTCTGGGGTAGATCCTGCGGTGGTGCGTAACCTCCTCTCCTCCGTCTCGAAGCGCACGCTTCGGGTGACCAGCCGGCTCTCGACGGGGCAGGGGGGCGCAGAGGCCCTCCCCTTCACGCTGCGGGTGATCTCGATCGAAAGTGAACCGAGTGCGGTGGCGGCGGTGCTCCCGTTCGATCCGAAGGAGGCGCTGAAGAATGCCGTTGTCCTCGGCAGACTTCACCCCACCACGGGCAAGAGTGAGATTCTCGCTGTCGAGGGGGTGAAACACCCGATGCTCCAGGAGATCGGTCTTGCCGACGCCAACGCCTTCATCCCTGAGTTTCCGGCGCGGCCCTTGAAGGTAGGAGACACGTTCGAAAATTCGACGACCCGGGAGATTCCGATCGAAAGGCTCGGTCCCATGGCCCAGCTTCCAGCGGGGAGCAAGGCGACGGTCACCCGCACGACGACCTACCGCCTCGAGGCGATCGAGGGGAATCAGGCGAGCTTCGAGGTCAAGCGGCGGATGACGATTCGGAGTGAAGGAAAGGAACTCTCCGGGAAGGGCGAGGGGACGGGGAGCGCGCGTTTCGATCTCGCCAGGGGGATCTTCAGCGATGTCTCCCAGGCGAACCGGCTCGAACTGACCCTCACCCGCCCCGGAAGCCCACCGCAGCGGATCGCGATCGATGCGGCCACGGCCTCGCGGATCGAGCAGGAGTAGGCCAGAAAGCCCACGCCAGGGATCGCGAGCGATGCGGCCACGGCCTCGCGGATCGCACAGGCACAGGGAAGGAAGAACTCAGGGGTGATGGGGGGATGAGGAGGGATTTTCTCCGTGGGGGGCAGGGGACTTCGCGCCTCCATGAGTGGAGGATCGGGATCTTCTCCGGCTCCGTTTCGCGAGGGTGGCCGAGACGCGAAGTTCGGTTCCGTTGCGCAGGAGGACGACTTCGACGGTATCACCGGGCTTGTACTTCCGGAGGGCGTCGGTGAGGTCGTAGAGGTCGGAGATCGCCATATCGCCGAAATGGAGGATCTTGTCCCCCCCCTTCACTCCTGCCTTTTCGGCGGGAGAGCCGGTGCGCACGCCGCTGATGAGCACACCCCCCTCCGATTCCCCGAAATCGGGGATCACGCCGAAGTAGGCACCGTAGCCACCGGCCCGATCTCCCTCCTGCGGCGGGGTCTCCGGTTCCACCTGGACGAAGTGGAGGGGATGCGGAAGGGTGAGGATTTCCCGCACCGCGAGGTAGACCGCATGGGTGACCCGGGCCATCCCTGCGACGTTGATCTTCTCGACGTCGTCGCTCGGCTTGTGGTAGTCGCGATGCGCCCCGGTGAAGTAGAAGAGGACGGGGATCTTCTTCACGTAGAAGGAGGTCTGGTCGCTCGGACCGTAGCCGTCACCGTGGGTCGTGACCGTAAGCCCCGGGGTCGTGCGTTCGACGATTTCCCGGAATGCCGTGGCCGTCTCGACCCCGAAGATCGTGAGGCGGTTGTCGCGCATCCTGCCGATCATGTCGAGGTTGATCATCGCGGTGATCCGATCGAGGGGGATCTTCGTCTCCCGCACGAAGGCGGCCGAGCCCAGGAGCCCGCTCTCCTCACCGGTGAAGGCGATGAAGAGGAGGTTCTTCTGCGGCGGGGTCCCTTCCGCGGCGAAGACGCGGGCGAGTTCGAGCATACCGGCCACACCGGAAGCATTGTCGTCCGCGCCGTTGTGGATGGCGGGCTTCTCGTCTGCGGCCAGGGAACTCGTCCCCCCCATTCCGAGGTGATCGTAGTGAGCCCCGATGACGACGTACTCATCGGAGTTTCCCGGCAGGAGGCCCACGACGTTCTTCGTCGTGCACTTCCGGCGTTCGAGTGAAACGGCGAGGTCGATCCGAAGATCGGGGAGGGGGCGCGAGGCGGGCTTTCGGGTTTCGTCGATCTCTTTCTGGAGGGCAGCGAGATCGAGGTCGCCAAGGAGATGGGCGCCGGCGCGCTCCCGGAGGTGGAGCGCGGTGATCCCGATTCTCCCCCCCTGGCGCAGGGCCACGAGTTCGTCCTCTTCCTCTCCCTCGGGGTGGCTGCGGGGATCGTTTACGATGAGGATCGCGGCGGCACCGTGCGCTCTGGCGTTCTGTGCCTTCGTACGGAAGAGGGCATGATGGCTCCACCCTGCGTCCTTCCCCCGTGGCGGCTCGTGACGCAACACCAGGACGGCCTTCCCCGTCACATCGAGGCCGGCATAGTCGTCATAGCCCTGCTCAGGATCGGTGATCCCGTAGCCCGCGAAGACGACCTCGATATCGTGGAAGGCTCCGGACTCGGAGAAACCGAAGGGGATGAAATCCTCGTCGAGTTCGAGAGGAAGGGTCTCCCCTCCCCGCTTTACGATCAGGTGGTTCTCCCCAGTGAGCGTCACGCCCACCGTGGCCTCGAAGGAGTGGAAATAGGACCCGGAGCTTCCGGCCGGCTCGAGACCGGCGGAACGGAAGGCATCGGCGATGTAGGCCGCGGCGGTATCGAGGCCCGGGGTGCAGATCCCCCGCCCCGCCAGCTCGTCGTCGGCCAGGAAGGCGACGTGTCGCAGGAGCGCCGCCGAAGAGATCGGTTTCGTATCGGGAAGGTTCTGTCGCGGCAGGGGAAGGACCGACCATGCCGCAAGAAGGATCGCAATCGGCCAGGTCATGGGGCAACCTCTCCATGATGTCGGGGAAAAGAGAAGGAACCTTTCATGCCTTCGCATTCTCCCCCTTCAGGGTGACGGGAAGGAGGGCGTAGAACGCCGTGGCATCGACGCACTCTCCAAGCGGGACCTGATCCTCGACGGTGTGCGCGTAGACCTCGTCGCTCGGGGCGAAACCGATGCAGGGGATCCCCGCCTTTCCGGCCCAGTAGATCCCGTTCGTCGAGAAGTCCCAGCGCCACGAGGTTCCTCCCTGGTAGCAGGGGTGATCCGTGAAGGGGAAGGGGTACTTCTCGTCGAAACCGAGCGCCTGGCGCGTCTTGAGCCCCGCCTGAACGAAGGGATGGCTCTCCTCGAAGCACCAGGCGGGGAAGTACTTGTCCACCTTGAAGACGAAACCGTTGTAGGAAGGGGTGTCGTAGAACATCTCCTCGATCTGGACCTCTTTGGCTCCGGGGAGGTTGCGCAGTTGTGCGAGGACCTCCTCCTTCGTCTCCCCGAAGGTCGTTCGCCGGTCGAGATAGACGGTGCATTCATCCGGAACGGCATTGATCGAGGGGCTCTTGCAGGAGATGATGCTGGCCACGCACGTCCCCCGGCCGAGGAAGGGGTGATCGGTGATCTTGTCCTGGAGCGTTTCGATGTCGCGCAGGAAGGGGAGCATCTTGTAGATGGCGTTCTCCCCGAGCCAGGGCATCGAGGCGTGACAGGAGCGTCCCTTCGTCCGGCATTCGAGTTCGATGCGTCCCCGATGACCTCGGTAGATCTGCATCCGGGTCGGTTCGCCGATCACGACGTAGTCGGGGCGGATGCCGTCGGTCTCCACGAGGGAGTTCGGGGCGATCCCATCACACCACTCCTCCATGTTGCCGAAGTAGTAGAGGGTGTAGCCGTCGATGAGACCCAGATCCCGGGCGAGTGCGATCCCGTAGACCATGCCGGGGGTGGAGCCCTTCTCGTCGCAGGCGCCGCGGCCGTAGAAGATGCCGTTTTCGATCTTCCCCTCGAAGGGATCCCACTTCCAGGCCGACTCGTCGCCGAGGCCGACCGTGTCGATGTGGCTGTCGTAGAGGAGTTTCACCGGTCCGTTTCCGATTCTTCCGACGATGTTGCCCATGCTGTCGAAGAAGTAGTCGTCGAAACCGAGTTTCTCCATCTCCTTGCCGATCCGTTTTCCGACCTCCCCGATCTGGCTGTCCATGCTTGGAATGGCAACGATATCGCGCAGGAATTGGATGATCTCCCCTTCCCGCTCTGCGGTTTTTCGTTTGAGTGCCTCCGCGATCTCTCGAACCGTTTCCATCGCTTGAATTTTCCTTTCTCGTTGAGGTTCCGTTGAAGGGTCACGCGCTCCTCCCTTCCGTCAGGGGGGGGCGATCTTCCGGGAGGTGCCAGGATAGCCGATCGAGCGTTTTTGCACAAGCCGAAGGTGGAGGCTCGAACGTCGTTCGAGGGGCGTGAGCCATCGGGGAATCCGCCCGTAACGGTTCCCGGAGACGATATTGACAAGGGGGGAGGGCTCATGTAGAGTAGGAGCTGTATTTTCCGGCACAGAGCGCATAGGGAGGATCGACCTGTCATGAAACGTTTGCTTTACCTTTCGATCGCACTCTTCGTTGCGAGTTTCGCCATGGCGCCGCAGTGCGGCGGGGGGGGGAAGACCCTCCTCGTCGTCGTGAACCAGGGGGCGCAAAACCTTTCCCAGATCGATCTCGCCACCGGTGAGGTGAGCGATCTTTGTCCGAACATCCGTCTGGGCACGCAGCCCAACGCGATTACGATCGATGATGGGCGCGCCTATGTCACGAACGCGGGGAGCGATACGCTCCAGGTGATCGACCTTGCCGGCTGCGCGCTCGTCGCCTCGATCGAGCTGCCGCGCCAGCCGGTGCGCTGCGAGCCATGGGAGACCGTGGTCATCACCCAGACCGATCCCGCCGGCAACGAGGTGAAGAAGGCCTACACGACCTGTTTCATGTCGAGCACGGTGCAGGTCTCCGATCTCCAGACGAACGAGGTCGTCACCGAGATTCGGCTTCCCGGTCCCGATCAGTTCCACTCCGCCTCGCCGAAGGGGATCGCGGTCTTCGGCACGAAGGCCTTCGTGGCCAACACCGGTCTGAACCAGACCAACTTCACCTATGGGGCGGGGACGATCTCCGTGATCGACATCGAGACGGATACGATCGTCGATGTGGACGACAACAGCAACAACGGCAACGAGACTCCGATGACCACGACGCAGAAGAACCCGCAGGGGATGGACATCGATGGGGCCGGAACCCTCTTTACCGCCTGCACCGGCAACTTCACCACCCTTCAGCCCGGTCTCGTCGATTCCCACAACACCACGAGCTACTCCCCGATCTTTGCCTATGAGACGGACGGAACCCCCGGGTCCGTGGCGATCGCCGACAACGGCAAGGGGTTTGCCGGGGAGGCCCAGGGGGGGAAGGTCTACGTCTTCGACACCTTTGCGCGCAGCGTGCTGCGCGGCAGCAGCAACCCCGTGATCGTCACGAACACGCAGGGGGATTTCATTCCGAGCCTGGTGGCCCATGAGGAGTTCGTCTACGCGCTCAGCTTCGAGACGGACAAGGTCTACCGGATCAACGCCGGCACCTTCAACGTGGAGGGGGAGTATCCGGTGGACAACCACCCGATCGATGCCGCGATCTACGTCACTTCCGGTTCCTCTTCCTTCCCCTTCTGAATCCCCTTCCCTTTCGATTCCCCCTTCTCCTCCGTAGGACGACGGATTCCGCATGAATCGGGTCCCTGCCCGATTCCGATCGCCGCGCGCATTGGGTGTTTCGCTTCCAGGAGATGGACGAGCGCCACGAGGGTTGCATTGATCGGGGTTTCGATGCCGTAGCGGCTCCCCTCCTGGACGATCGCGCCGTTGAGCGCATCGATTTCGGTGGGGCGGCCGGCGAGGATGTCCTGGAGCATGGAGGAGCGGTTGCGTGCGGTCTTCCGGCAGACCTTGTCGATGCGGGTGGGGAGGTCGGGCTCTGTCAGAGGGATGCCCGCCGCCTCGACGACGCGCATCCCCTCGGCCACGATCCCCGCGATGAGCCGTTCGGCATCCGGCCGGTCCGGGAGGGCGCCATTCTCGACCCGGAGGATCGCGGTGAGGGGATTGATCGCGGCGTTGACGAGGATTTTGGTCCAGATCTCCCCTTCGATCCGGGGGGAGACGCGGGTGGGCCACCCGCCCCGGCGAAAGACCTCCGCGGCCGCTTCGGCACAATCCTCCTGTGCGCTTCCCCCCACGGCTCCCAGGATCGTCTCCCCACGCCCGGCGTGAAGGACGTGTCCTGTCCCCTTGCGGGTGGCCCCCTGGTAGGTGACCCCGACGAGCCAGCGGGGCAGGTATGCCGCGAGCACGTCGTAACGGGGAAGGCCATTTTGCAGGACGATCGTGGCGCGGGCGGCATGGGCGAGATCGGCGATCCCCCGAACCGCCCCCTCCGTGTCGTATGCCTTGACCGCAACGACGATCCACTCCGTGGGGGGAAGATCGTTGGGGTCACCGAAGGCGCGGACGGGGAAACGTTTCTTCCCCTCCGCCCCTTCGCGAAGGATCGTCTGGAGCGCGGCGGCTCGCCGAGGGGTTCGTTCGAGGAGGAAGACCTCCTCCCCCCCTTCGATCAGAGAGGCCGCCAGGAGGAGGCCGATTCCGCCACAGCCGACGATCGTCACGCTCATCGGGCACCTCGCAAAGCCTTCCCTCCCAGGCGGAGGGCAAGGAGAAAGAGAAGGATCACGCCGATCGAAGCGGCCGGGATGGGGGAAGGATTCCGGTCCGGATCGAGGGCGCAGCCGCACCCCCCCTCCGAGACCTCCGCCTCCGGCATCGCTTCGGTGACCGTGAAGGGCAGGGGGCTGCTCACGATCTCCCCCGAGGGGAGATGGACTTCGAGCCGCCGGGGACCGAGCGGGAGATCGGGGGCCAGGGAGACCTCCAGCGCCTCGATCCGCTCCGGGCCGAGGAAGTGGGTGCTCCCCACTTCGATTCCCCCTCCGGGGAAGATCACATTTCCTCCGGCTTCGAACCCCTCCCCCGAAATCGAGATCCGTTCGATCGTCTCCCCCCGCGATCCTTCTGCCGGTTCGAACGCATCGATCCGGGCCGCCTCGACGGTGATCCGCGCGGTGGTCTCCCCCCCGGCAGGGTTCCGAAGGCGGAAGGGATACGCGCCGGGAAAGGCGGCGGAGGCGGCCGTCACCTCGGTCAGGTCGATCGTATCGGGGGATCGGAAGCGCACCGGCCCGATCGCCAGCGATGGGTCGAGGGAAAGGGCCTGGATGCCTTCACGAAACCCTTCCCCCGTGATCGTGATCGTCACCGGGGAGCGCCCCCGAAGGATGCGATCGGGGGAAAGAACCGAAACGAGGGGCTGCGGGGTCTCGACGAGGAAGAGCCCCATCCCCCGCGCCGTGGTCCCGTCGGTGTTCGTCACGGTGAGGTCGTGGAATCCCAAGGGCGCATCGGGCGCGATCGAGAGATCGGAGAGGAGGAGTTGACCGGGGGAGAGGAGGGTGATCTCCCCGCCGATCTCGATCCCCTCCCCCCCGAAGGTGAGCGTCACCCCCGGCCGGAAGTGCTCCCCCTCGACGAGGAGGGCGGGAATCCGCTCCCCCTGCCTCCCCTGCGCTGGGAGGAGCCGCAAGAGCCTGGGGGGACCGGGTTCGATCGTGAACCCCTCCGGCAGGGCATCCCCCTGGCCATCGGCGTTCGTCACGGTGACGGGGTAGACGCCGACCGGAGCCTGTGCAAGGAAGCGGACGTCATGGAGGACGATCGCATGGGGAAGCGCGCTTTCGTCCCGCGATCCGACCCCTTCTACGCCAGGGATCGTGACCGCAATCCCCGGGAGGAGGTTCTTCCCTCGGATCTCGATCCGGGCAACGAGGTCTCCCTGCCGGGCATGCGCCGGGGTGATCCCCTCGATGTGGGGGGGGCCCTGGAGGAGGGTGACCGCGTCCGCGAAAACCGCGGCCTGGCCGTCGGGATTGACGACGACGAGGTCGTGGCCCCCGAGGGGCGCCTCCGGGTCGATCCGGATCGCGGCCACGGCCAGTTCCGTGTCACTCACGAAGGAGCGCCCTTCAACCGCCATCCCCTCCGGGAGGAAGTGGATCACCGTCTCCTCGAAGAAATGGCGGCCCAGAATCCTCACCCCCTCGATCGTCTCCCCCTGACGGGCCGGAATCGTCCCCCCTTGGCTGGGGTGGGATGCGGCGAGGATCTCGGAAATCTCAGGGGGATCGCCCAGGCAACGGGTCTGTTCACACCCCTTTCCGTAGAGGAGGACGTCGTCGAGATACCACCCCTCCCCCTCCACCGAGCCGTCGGCGTCGAGGGTGAAACGGAGGGAGAAGGGACTCGTGATCCCGGTGAAGTGATCGAGCGGCAGGGAGATCGGTGTCATCTCGCTCCCCCCCGTGCCCGTGTAGGCGGCCAGGAGATGACGTGACGACCCACTTTCGAGTTCCACACGGAGCAGGTCGAACCCCGCCTCGGTCTCGTAGCGGTGCCAGAAGTGGAGCGATGCGGGTTCGAGGCCCTCGGGGAGGGAGATCTCGGGGGAACGGGCCTCGAGGAGGTCGTTGGCGTGGTACCTCCCCCCGCAGATCGGCTCTCCGAACTTGAGGGCGGTCTGCGGCGTGGGGCGTCCGACACCCGAATGCTCACAGGCGACGAGCTGGGGTGCGCTTCCCCCCCCAACGCCGAGTTGCGCCGTGGTGAAGTCGAGCCCCTCCTCGAAGGAGAAGTGGACGATCGGCACATCGGTGTCGAAGGTCGTCCGAAGCTGGAGGGAGGAGGTCTGGGGAGCGAGCCCCTCGGCCGAAAGGGTCAGTCCGAGGCGCAGTTCCGCGTCGCAGGGGGGGGATTCCCCGCTCAGTTCGAGCCGCCAGGCGAGCGTCTCCCGCCCCCCACCCGCCAGCGCATCGAGACGTTGGCTCGAAGGTTCGATCGTGACGCTCTGCGGGCTCACCTCGCTCCCTTCGGCGACGAAGAGGCGCGCCTCGATCGAATGCGCCTCCTGGCGGCCGAGATTGGAGACCTCGGTCTCGAAGGTGACGATCTCCCCTGGATCGAGGAAGGGATCGCCGTCACACCCGCCGGTGAGCCGGGAGGAGAGGAGGTCGAGGTGCGGCGCCTCGAAGAGGAGGAAACTCCCCGTGGCGATGAGCGCATACCCCTGGCGTGCCGATGAGAAGGGGGATTCCTCACCATTGCCCGGAACGTTTCGCCCCTCGACCACGATCTCGTAGTCGCCGGGGAGGGGGGTGGAGAGCCGGACCGTCTCGACGTTGTTGCGATCGTCCGGCGGCGCCGCTCCGGCAGGGCGCGTCTCCCCCCCGGAGAAGTTGACGTTTCCCCGGTAGCGCGTGCCGTCGGGCGCCACCACGACGAGGTCGAGATCGTTGACGAGGTTCGGATCGCTCATCGGCAGCGCGGCGGGATCGGACCAGGCCAGGGTGATCTCGAGGGGTTCCTGCGCGGTCACCCCGGCAAGGGTGAAGGTGTGCGTCTCTCCCGTTTCGAGCGCGGGAGTCTTCGCAGGAGGCTCGATCCCTTCGGCGCCGTTGCGGACATCGTTCAGGACGACGAGCGCACGGTCGTCACCGGAGAAGTAGAGCGCATCGTCGAGGGTGATCCTTCCCCACCCCTGCTCGAAGGAGGGGATGGGCGCCAGGGAGCCGATGACCGCCCCGGTTCCGATGTCGATGATCTGACCGGCCAGGGGGCGACCCGCGTTGATGAGGATCGCCCGCACGAGCGCATTCGTGGGCGTCCTGGCATTCGCAGGATCGGGGCGGCCCGTGGGGTAGTACCCCTCCCGGAAGTACTCCCGCACGAGGAGCGCCCCCCCCGCCACGGTGGGTGCGGCGAAACTCGTTCCGGGAACGGGGAGGGCATCGATCGCACAGTTGTCGTTCGGAGGATCGGTGACGCTCATCCCGTTCTCCACGGCGGGTTCGTTCGCGGAGAAGACGACGCCCGGCGCCACGACGTCGGGCTTGATCCGTCCATCGAGGGTGGGACCGAGGCTCGAGAATCCGGCGAGGTCTTCCCCGCCATTCATCGTGCCGTTGAGCGTGGCTCCCACGCTCAACGTGTTCTTGGCCACGGCCCCGAGGCCACCGAGGCTTCGGGGACCGAACTCGCCGTTGTTGCCGGCGGCGAAGACGACGACGTAGTCGGTCAGGCGCCAGGTGATGTCATCGATCTGGGCGCTCTCCGCATCGTAGGGGAACTCGAAGCCGCGAAGGCCGTAGCTGTCGTTGTGGACGCGCACGCCGGAGTCGTAGGCCTGGAGGTGGATGAGCGTCTGGGAGACGAGATCGAGGGCGGAGAGGCTGCCATCGGCGGCGCCGGCGTCCTGGAAGACGATTCGCGCGCCCGGCGCCATGCCGTCGGCGGGATCGCGGCCGGGGGCGTCGCTGCCGGCCAGACGGGCGTAGTCGTCCCCCACGGCGCAGCCGGTCGTGTGCGTGCCGTGCATCCCGGTGAAGACGTCGTCATAGGGGGCCGCGCCGGGAAGGACGTAGTAGGAGAGGACCTTTCCCCCCGGGTTCGTGATCGTGACCTCGGGGGGAGGGGTGAAATTCGCCAGGGTCTGGGTGTCGGAGCCGGGACCGAGGCGCATCTGGCAGGCATCGGTATCGAGGCCGGAATCGACCGCCCCATAGATCTCCCCCCATCCGGTCAGTCCATGATCGAAGAGAGGGGTCGTCTTCCCCTGTGGGTCCCCACTCTGAATCACCCAGACCGAGGCGTCGTTCATCGGCTCGGGGGTGGCGTAGAGGCCTGCGGACTGGACCGGGGGAAGGGTGACGAGTTCCTCCACCGCTGCCGGCCATCGCTCGGGCGGGATCTCGACGACGAGCGTGGCGAAGGAGAGGGGGGGATCCTCGGCGCGCACCACGGAGATCCCGGGAGGCAGATGGGGCAGGAGACGATCGGCCTCCTCCCCCCGGAAGAGGGAGACGAGAATCCGTACCGGTGCCCGCGTCCCGCTGTCGAGCCGCTCGGCCAGGGCCGGGGAGAGCTTCTCCTCCCGAAGGAGGGGACGAATCTCGACGATCGAGGGATTCCGTGCCAGACGCGCGAAGGTCTCCGGCGCCCCCCCCACGATGTACCCGTTCTCCGGCCAGTACCCCACGATCCGCCCCCCAACGGCAACGATCCCTTCCCGCTGCCGCGCAACGATCCGCTCCCGGAAGCGGACGAGACGATAGGAAGGCTCCGAAACCGCCGGAGATCGCGCGAGGAGGGGGGGCGGGAAGAGGGAGGGAAGGAGGAGAAGGAAGAGGGGGAAGAAGCGACTCATTGAAATGCCGTGATATCGACCGTGACGAGTTCCATGCCCGAGACATAGGCGAACCCCCGGCCCACGGTCACCGTCTCCGGGGAAGAGAGCGCCACGGCCCCGACGATCCGCGGGTTCTTGGGGTCCGTGATCTGGAGGACCTTGAGGTCGCTGTGCGCGTATCCCCCGCGATCCGCGCTCGAAACGATGTAGAGATGGGTGCGGGTCGCCGCGATGTCTCGCGGCCCGGAGAACTCGCGGGAGCGCATCGTGGTGACCCGGCTGGGCTTTGCGGGATTCACGATATCGACGAGATGGAGAATGCCGGTCCGATCCGCTTCGAGCACGGCGAGGAGATTGCCGGCCAGCGCGATCCGTACGACGTTGGGCGCGGGATATTTCGCGGCGACGAAGGGTTTGCGAGGGTTGGAGAGGTCGAGGATGCTCACACCGACGCCATCGATCACGGCGAATGCGTAATCCCCCCGTACCACGACATCCTTCACCGGCCCGTCGAGGGAGATCCGGTCGAGCGGCTCCGGCCTTCCGTTCTCGGCCGCGTCGTAGATCCGCAGCCCATCCTTCCACCCGGCGAGGTAGAGGAAGGAGCGGTAGGTATCGATCCCGGCGGCATAGACGACATCGACCTTCCGCACTTCCGTCGGGTTGCGGGGTTCCCGGACATCGATGATGCGAAGCCCCCCCGTTCCTGCGGAGACGTAGAGGATGTTGTTACGAAGGAGGAGATCGTTGGCCGAATCACTGGGGAGCGAGAGTTCGGCGATGGGGAGGAGGTTGGCGCACTGGCGGATGTCGAAGATCTTGAGCAGATCGCGGAAGGTGAGGTAGAGTTCGTCCCCGGCGAGGATCGCCCCCTTGAAGCTGCCGACCGCCTCCCAGAAGCGGTCCCGGCCGGCGGCCACGGCAAAGGGGAGGGTCGAGAGCTTCATGCGGCCGCAGATCGCGGTCTGGGCGTTCCATGGGGTGAAGTAGGGGAGGCGGAAGCGTTCGAGGTTGGACCAGAAGTCCTGCAAGGCGGCCTGGCGCAGCTCCCGCGCCGAAAGGGAGGTCTCCGGGGCGCGGTTCGTGCCGGAGACGAAGGTCGTCCAGATCCGCTCCGGACTCCCCTTGTAGCGGAAGGAGAAGGTGGCCGTCACGTTCGTGCCGTAGGTCGGAGCGCCGGTGCCGCCGCCGTAGGCGGCCCCCCGCTCCTCCTGGTAGTGGACGAGGAGGAAGGCTTTCTGCGCGGAACTCGACAGATCGTCCACGAGGACCGCGCGGAAGCCCCGCTCGGCCAGCCGGGCTTCGAGCGCGCCGAAGAGACGCCCGAAGATGATGCTCTTGTCCTCCCCGGCCGAGGAGACCTCGATATGGATTCCCACGGTGGAGAAGCGACTCGCCTGACGCTGGCCGAGGATCTCGATCTTCCGGGCGACGTCGGAGGCGAAGGTGTTGTCGGGGTGGTCACGGAGGAACTGCTTCAGGGCATCGATGGAACCGAACTCGAGGGCGGTGAGGAACTCGAGACGGTCGCGAACCGCCTTGGCGTAGCGGCTCTGGGGGAAATGGCGGAGAAAGGTGAGATAGGCGTTCTTCGTGTCCTCGGTCACGGCCTGGCGATAACTGGCCTCCTCATAGCGCGCCTTCGCCTCCTTGGCGTAGCGGCTCTTGCCGAATTTCTGGAGGAACCTGGCGTAGGCCTGGGGGGTGTCGGCCGTCACCGCCTCCTGGTAGGCGAGTTCCTCGATCTTGGTCCGTGCGCGTTCCCTGGAGGATTCGAGGCGGGCCTTTTTGAGGAACGCCTCGAAGGCGGCCACGGTGTTCTCCTGCTCGGCCTTTTCCCAGAGGCGTTCCTCGTAGAGGGTGAGGATTTCCGTGACGTGCTCGCCCGTGGGATGATACTTGAGGTAGGTTTCGTAATCCTCGAGGGTTCCGTTGGTGATCGCGCGCTTGTAGCGGATCTCCTCGAGTTCCTTGCGGATCTGAGGGACGTAGGGGTTGTCGGGATACTGCTCGATGAACGACTGGTAGGCCTGTTCGGTCCGGAGGAACTTGACCTGCTCGTAACGGAGCTGTTCGAGGCGCTGGCGTGCCTCCGGCGCCTGATCGCTGTCGGGATGATTCTGGAGGAATTTCTCGTAGGCCTCGACCGTGTTGGCGCGCCGGGCCCGCTCATAGGCGGCGGAGGCGCAACCAGCGGCGACGAGGAGAAGGAAGAGGAGGAAGGCCGAGGGGAGCGTGCGGAAGAAGCCGTAGGATCTTTCGTTCATGATCGCTGATTCCATTTCCGTTGGTGGGTCTCTGGAAGCTGGTGGAATTCGATCCGGTCGCCAGGTTTCTGGACGCCCCCCCCGAGGTGATCGGCGGCATGCGCGAGCACCTCGATCCTTTCCGGCGAAACGCCGCGGGCCACGAGATACGCCTTCGTCCGTTCACCCCGCCGTTGCGCCAGCTTCCGGTTTTCCTCCAGATCTCCCGGTCCCACGACGGAACTCTCGATCCGGATGGCGAGATCGGGATAGCTTAGCATGGTATGGACGACCTGTTCAAGGAGTGTCCACGAGTCTTCGGTGAATTCGGTGCTACCGGCGTGGAAATGGACACCGGTGGGGAAGGAGAGGTTACTCGGGCGGTGGAGGACGGCGCAATCGCGGTTCGGATTCGGGGTGATCGCCGCATCCGGCTGGAATTTGGCGATCATCTTCCGGTAGAACCGGTCCTCCCCTTGAACCGGGTGGGTCTCTCCGCATTTCCGGAGATCGTAGACCGAGGCGAGGAACGCGTCGTCGTTGCCCTGTATCTGGACGACCACCCGACGGCTTTCGGTGGCATACACCCCTTTCCCCTGCTTGTGGAGGATCTCGATCATCGGACGGAGCTGGCGGTAGGGGACGTGGGAGTCGAGGAGGTGGATCTTCATCCGTTCGTCGGAGAAGGGGAAAGCGGGGCGTCTTGCGGCGAGGTTTTCTGCGATCTCTTCGTTCGAGCGTCCCTCCCCCTGGCAGAGTGCGAGAACGACCTGGGGGCGCTCGTTTCCCGCCTCGAAGAGATGAAACTGGGTGAAGGTCTCCCCTTCCCGGAGGGTTCCGAACTCGTCCGTCGGGACGCATCCTCCCCCGCCGGGGATCGCGGCGGTGGGATAGGTGAACGACACGACGTACCAACCGGGGGAGAGGGCAACCGTCATCGGGGTCTTCCCCCGCGCGAAGGAGGCGTTTCGTACGAGGGAGGGTTTGACCTCGGAGCCTCCATACCCCAGCGTCTTGTTGCTCGTCAGCTCCTCCCACCGGGCCAGATGAACGGAGGCCCCTTCCGGGATGGAGGAGAGCCAGTAGCGGCCGGGGGGGAGTTCGGGGATGCGGGAGGGGATCTGGCGGCCGACCTCCTTTCGTGCCTCCAATACCGCGCGGATCTTTTCGAGGTATGCCTCGATCCTCGGTTCCTCCCGCGCACGAAGCGGCTTTGGCGCCGACGGGAGGAACTTGTGGTAGTAGTAGTAGAACGCCAGCGTCGGTTCATCGAGCCGCTCTGCGAAGAGATCCCCCACCCGCAGCCAGGTGACCGGATCGGGGTCTGCCATCGCGGCGGCCAGGTAGGCTTCCACCCCCTCGGCAGGGTGCCCTCCTGCTGCGTAGAGATCGCCCAGGAGCCGGTGGGTCGGTGCGAAGTCGGGATCGATGGCGAGCGACTTCTTGAGGTTGCGGAGTGCCGATTCCACGTTCCCGAGTCGGAGTTCGATCTCTCCGAGCGCCTTGAAGACTTCGGGAGAACGTGGGTCGAGGATGAGCGCCCGTTCGAGGAGTTTCTGGGCTTCCTCGATCTTCCCCTGGCGGCCGAGGACCTCTCCGAGGCGGAGGGTGGCGTAGGGATCCTCGGGGTCGATGGCAAGCGCCCGCCGGAACCTGGTCTCCGCCGCAGCCCACGCCCCCTCTCCGGCATCGGCATCCCCCCATGCGTGAAGTGCCGAGAGGAGGCCGGATTTGGCCTCTGCCCCCTCCGGCTGGAGGGTGAGCGCCTCCGTGTAGATCATAACGGCGCGCTCCGGCTTTCCGTAGCGCAGATAGGCCCCTCCCAGCGCGCGGAGGGCATGGGCGACCGTCTTGGGGGGCATCCGGTTGTTTTTCGCGATGCGCACCGCCTGTTCGTACTTTTCGAGCGCGAGTTCGAAATCCTCCGGACTCGGTGGTGTGCGAGCGAGGATCGAATCCCCCCACGCCTCGTAGCTCCGGACGAGATACTCCTTGATCGCGGTGGCGTTCTCCCCTTCCGGGTCGGTTTCGAGGAGATGCTGGAACTCGGTGATCGCATCCCGGTAGCGCCCTTGTTCGAAGAGGTCGATCCCCCCCTTCAGGTTCCCTGACGTGCCGGCGCACGCCGCAACGAGGAGAATCCCCCCCCATACCGCGACCCGAAGCCAGGCGCGTTTGCTTTGCCAGCCGTCCCGTCGCTTCATCCACATCCCGCCCGATCCGCAGAAATGTCCCCCCGTTCCATTCGAATCAGCTCGAATCAGCTCGAATCAGCCGGATTATATTGATATTCTCCGGGGGTGTCAAGGTTTTGTTGCCCCAGGAAGGCGATCGCTGCTTCCACCCTCCGGATTCGGATGAGGTCTTCGAGTCCCCCGGGCATCCTTGCAGGGATCGCTCCTGGCACCCGGGCATCTCGGTTGTCAAATCGCCGGCTTCGTGCTACTGTCTCTCCCGATTTCAGGTGCAAGTCCAGGAAAACGGCAAAATACCAGGGCCGCGCGGCCTCCCTCGACGCTCGGAGGAGCGCGGGCGCAAGAAGAACGGTCGGATCGAGACCGGGAGGTGGAACGGGAAATGGAGATCAAGACCATCGGCGTGATCGGTGCGGGACAGATGGGGCACGGCATCGCCCAGGTCGCGGCGTCGAAGGGGTTTTCCGTCATCCTGCACGACATCGACCTCTCCCTCGTGGAGAAGGGGAAGGAAAAGATCGCCGCGATCCTCGCCAGACTCGTGGCGAAAGAGCGGATCACCGAAGGAGAGAAGCGCGAGATCGAGGGGCGAATCCGGGGGGTGACCGCGCTCTCCGACATGGTGGACGCCGATTTCGTCGTCGAGGCGGCTACGGAGAACGCCGGGATCAAGCTCGACATCTTCCGTACCCTCGACGAGGTCTGCCGCCCGGGGGTCATCCTCGCCTCCAATACCTCCTCGATTTCGATCACCCGGTTGGCCGCGGCCACGAAACGTCCGGAGCGGGTGATCGGGATGCACTTCATGAACCCCGTGCCGGTGATGAAGCTCGTGGAGGTCGTCACGGGGCTGCCCACGTCGGAGGAGACGCGCAGCACCGTCGAGGATCTCGCCCGTCGTCTCGGGAAGGAACCCCGTCACGCGAAGGACTTTCCCGGCTTCGTCATCAACCGGATCCTCATGCCGATGATCAACGAGGCGATCTTCGCCCTTCAGGAGGGGGTGGGGAGCGCCCAGGACATCGACGACATCATGCGGATGGGCGCCAACCACCCGATGGGCCCGCTGGCATTGGCGGATTTGATCGGGCTCGATACCTGCCTGGCGATCCTCGAGGTGCTCCATGAGGGGTTCGGGGATCCCAAGTTCCGGCCCTGTCCCCTGCTGCGCAACTACGTGGCCGCGGGGTGGCTCGGGCGCAAGACGGGGCGCGGCTTCTTCACCTACACGTCCTGAGGAGGGCCCGGGGACGCCTCGTTTCGGCGTTTCCGCGCGAAGCGGATCATGTGGCAGATCGACCCCGGCGCTCTGCGTCTTGGCCCCATCCCGCGTGCGTTGGGAGAGACGATTCTCCTTACGGCGGTGACGCTGCTGGTCGTCACCCTCCTCCTCGTCCCGATCGGGGTGGGGGAGGGATTCCGGGAAGCCAAGGGGTATCTCCTCTTCTTCCTCCTGCACGGGGTCGTGCTCACCCATGCGATCGTGTGGGCGACGTATCGTTTTCGTGCCACACGGACCACGGATGCGGTGATCACGACGGTCATCCTCGCCTTTGCCCAGATCGTGGTGGTCACGGAGTCCCTCTCCCTCTTTCGGGCGCTGCGGCTCTTTCCGATCCTCCTCTCCCACCTCTTCATCCTGGTGGGGCACCTCCTCGGGTGGGGGTGGGAGGCGCGGCGAGGCGGGCCTTTTCTTGGGGGGGGGATCTTCACGACGCAAGAGCGGCGTCTGCCCATGCATCCTCTTCCCATCTTTCTCGGGGTGGGGGTGGGGGTGACGCTCGCCCTCGTGGCGGCCACGGGGCTCACGCGGATCCCGGTGGCCTACGACAGTCTCACCTACCATCTCGTCTTTCCGGTCCATTGGCTCCAGAAGGGAACGCTCTCGATCTATCCGACCCCCTTCGGGGATCAGGCGCCGGCGTATGCGCCGAGCAACGGGGAGATCCTCTATCTCTTCTGGATCCTCCCCTTTCGGGGGGATCTCCTCGTGCGGATCGGGCAGCTTCCCTTTGCGTTGCTCGCCGCCATTTCGCTCTTCGGGATCGCGCTTCGTCTGGGGTGGAAGTCGCGCAATGCGATCTTCGTTCCCTTCTTCTTCCTTCTTGCCAGGCCGGTGCTCCTCCAGACGATCGACGCCTATGTCGATCTGATCTTTTCCGCGACCTATCTTGCCGCGCTCTATCTCCTCCTGCGCTATGCCGACGATGGGAGTTCCCGGAGTCTCGGTCTTGGAGCAGCCGCTCTTGGTCTTTCGATCGGCTCGAAGTATGCAGCGCTCGTCTTTGCGCCGACGGTGATCCTCCCCTTTCTTCTGCTCATCGCTCGCAAGACGCGGGATCGTAGAGCGATGTTTCGGGAAGGTTTCCGTTTTTTCGGGATCGTGCTCCTTTGCGGAGGGTATTTCTACCTTCGGAACGCGATTCTGACCGGTTCTCCGATCTATCCGGCGGCCTTGTCGATCCTGGGGGTCACGATCTTCCCGGGGGCCTATACGCGGGAAGTGATGCAGAACTCCCCCTTCCACTTACAGCTCAACGATCTCGGGCTCGTGCTCGGATCTGCGTTCGGGTGGAAGCTCTTCCTCCTCGTTCTTCCTGCCGGAGCGCTCACCGGGGCGTTGAAGATCTACTGGCGCCATGAACGGCGGATTCGGGGGCTGCTGAGGGAGGACTATCTCCTCCTCCTCCCCTTTCTCCTTCTCGCGCTCTACTGGTGGGGCATTCCCTACAACTCGGAGTATCGCTTCCTCCTGCCGGCGGTTGCCCTGACAGCGTTGTGGTTCGGCTACATCCTGGAGAACGTGGGGGAGGAGACCTCGCGAGGCGGGTGGCGTCTCTCCCTTCTGCGGGGGATCTACGGCGGCGCGGTTCTTTGGTTGATCCTGGGGATGACCCCGGAGTTCCACCTCGCAGGGACGCCGGTGAGGATCGGTTCCCATGGATTGATCGAACCGGCGCATCTTCGGCTCTGGGGGATCCTCGTGGGGGTCTCCCTCCTCCTCGTCCTCTCCTTGCGCAGGTGGATTCGTTCGCCGGGAGTCCATCGTGCGGGTGTGATCCTCCTCTTCTTCGGCTTGATCGTGGCCGCGGTGAGCTACCACGCGCGGATCGCACCCGGAAAACCGTGCAGCTTCTTCCGCCCACCCCGCGTCCACTTCCCCGCCCAGTTCTTCGCGGGGTGGCAGTGGATCGCAACGCACGCGAAGGACGCGCGGATCGCCTATACCGGCAACAACATCCCCTACCATCTCTTCGGGTCTCGATATCGCAACGAAGTCTTCTACGTCAACATCGATCGTCATGCCGACTGGCGATTCCACGACTACGAACGGGCCCATCGCCGGCGCAGTGGCCACGTCATGCCGAAAACCCCCAAGCCGGCCTACGATCGGGCGGAGAAGGACGAACGAGCCTGGATCGCCAACCTCCTGCGCAGGGGGACGGACTTCCTCTTCGTCACCGCGATGACGGAGTACGAAACGCGTTATCTCTGGCACGACGAGACCGGTTTCCCCGTGGAGGACCACTGGGCCAGACGCCACCCGAAACGCTTCCGGCTCGTCTATGAGAACCGTCTCGTACGGATCTACCGGATCGAAGGGGAGAGGGGGCGTCGTAGACCAGGCAACGGGGAGGCGGGAGGGAGCGGCAAAAGGCCGGACGCCCCATGATTTCCCTCACGCCTTGGGGAACTCTCCGGCGGCAAAGAGGGAGATCCGCTCCGGATCGAGGTGTCTGGCGACCGCTTCGTTGACCCGATCGGCAGTGAGCGCCCCGATCTTTTCGTTCCATTCGGTGATCTCGGAGAAGTCACGGCCGCAGAGGAGATCGGTGGTCATCCGAAAGGAAAGGGATTGGTCGTGGGCCAACCGCATCGCTTCCTCCGCCAGGAAGCCCTCCTTCCCCTTCTCGATCTCCTCCGAGGTGAAACCGGTGGTGCAAAGGCTCGAGATCTCCTCGAAGAGGGCCTCCTCGACGCGATCGACGTTCTGAGGCGCGAAGATCGCCGAGGCGGTGAAGGTCCCGCAGTTCCCGAGCACGTCGGTCCGGATCGCGGCGTAGGCCCCGTAGGAGAACCCCTCCTTCTGACGAAGGCGCCGGGAGATCCGGGAGTCGAGCTGCGATTCGCCGAAGAGGTAGGAGGCCAGAACCAGCGCCGGATAGTCGGGATCCCTCTCGAAGATCGGGAAGGTCTCTCCCAGCGCGATCCGGGCGTTGGCCTTGTCCGGTGTAAGGATCCGGGTGCGAACCGGTTCGACGAGACCAGGATACATCGGAGAGATCCGTTCCGCCGGATGCGGACTTCGCCACCCTCCAAAGGCCGTCTCGCAGATCTCCACGACCGTGGCAGGGTCGAAATCTCCCACCACGCTCCCGAAGGCACACGTCGCACCATAGTACGCCTCATGGAAGGCGCGCACCTCCTCGATCTGGATCGAAGCGATCTCCTTCATCGCATGGGAGAGCGTTGGGAGGAAGCGGACGTGGGGATGGGGGTAGAGGTGACGTTGGAGTTCCCGGGGAGCCAACACCGAAGGATCGTGACGCTTCTCCTCGAGGTCGGCGAGCCGCCTGGTCTTGAGTTGCTCGAACTCCTGAGGCAAGAAGGCTGGCTCCTGGAGAACCTCGACGAGGAGACCCAACACCTCGGGAAGGGATTCCCGGAAGGTGGCGATCCAGACCCTCGTGAGATTGAGCGCCCCCGAGATCGAAAGTTCGGCATCGAGGAGATCGAGGCGATCCTCGATCTCCTGGCGGCTGCGCTTCTTCGTCCCCCGCTTGAGAAGCCCGGCCACGATGGCGTTGAGGGAACGATTGCCGTCGAGGAGACGCTCGGCATCGCCCAGATAGAACTGGAACCGGGCCACGACCTGACCGCGGCGGGTCTTTTTCGGCAGCAGCGCAAGCCGCATTCCGCTCTCCAGGGTGAACCGTTGCGTACGTGCCTCGAGGTTCGCGGGCGTGGGATCGAAGGCTTCCACATCGAGTTCACGCCGGGCATGGGCGCTGAAACGGGCGATCTCCCCCGACAGGTGTTCGACGGCGGGGATCGTGACGCGGGCAGGGGCGTCGGTGGGCTCGAAGATCCCGATCGTGGCGTTCACCGGCTGAAGGTATTCCCTGGCCACACGCTCGACATCTTCCTTCCCGACCTGGGAGAGCCGTTCCTGGAAGAGGAAGAAGAGGCGCCATTCTCCCATGGCGATCCATTCGGTCAGTTCCACGGCGAGCTGTTCGCTGTCGGCCTCGGCGAGGTGAAATCGCTTGAGGATCGCCCTTCTGGCCCGATCGATCTCCCCTTCGGAAACCCCGCCTGCTCCGATCGTCTGAGTGATCTCGAGGAGTTCGTCCCGCACCCCATCGAGGGATCCATCCCGCCGGACTTCCGCAAGGAACTCGACCACACCGGGGTCGCGCAGGAGGAAGTGAACGGCCTGGAGATACACTGCCTTGTGCGTCTCGATGAGGGCCTTGTGGAGCCGGCCACCCGGCACCGCGCCGAGCACCTCGGTCAGGACGTGGAGCGCTGCGGAGTCGGGGTGAGCGGCGGCAGGGACGTGATAGAGTACCCCGGTGGCGCCGACCTCTCCCACGCGGCGGAGGGTGACGACCCGTTCCCCATCCTGCGGGGGCTCCACCGTGTAGGGGGGGACGAGCCTGCGTTCCGGCTTCGGGATCGCCCCGAAGTAGCGCACGATCCGCTCGAGTGCATCCTCGGGATCGAATCTCCCCGCAAGGACCACGACCGCGTTGTCGGGCTGGTAGTAGTTCCGGTAGAAGGCCTGCAACCGTTCGATCGGCATCCCTTCGATATCGCTTCGGGCGCCGATCGGGGCGTGCCCATAGCCGTGGAAGAGATAGGCCGCCGAGAGCATCCGTTGCGACAGGATGTTGACCGGCGCATTCTCCCCCATCTCGAATTCGTTCCGGACGACGGTCATTTCCGATGCGAGATCCTCTGCTCGGATGAAGGAATTGACCATCCGATCCGCCTCGAGGCGGAGGACGAAGTCGAGATTCTCCTCTCCGGCCGGTAGCGTCTCGAAATAGTGCGTCCGATCGACCCAAGTCGTGCCGTTCCAGCTCGCCCCATGGCGGTTCAACGCCTCCGGAACGTTCGGGAAGGTGGGGGTCCCCTTGAAGACGAGGTGTTCGAGGAGGTGGGCCGAACCCGTCTCGCCGTATCCTTCGTGCATCGATCCGACGAGATAGACGATGTTGAGCGTGATCGTCGCCTTGGAGGGGTCGGGGAGGAGGAGGACACGGAGTCCATTTTCGAGTTCGTATTCCGTGATGCCTTCGATCGTATCGTGTTGCTTTGGTCGATTCATCAGGTGCTTCCTTCCCATTCGTTCAGCATCCGTATCGGCTTGAATTACGAGGTATGCGAGGTGGAGGATCGGCGTGGATCATCCGACGTGTTGCCTGGCGATCCGGCTCATCATCTCGATCACCTGGGCAGCATTCCTGCGCCAGTTGAGGGTGGTGACGACCTTGGTGCGCACCCGTCGGGCGAAGCGGCTGCGGAGTTCCGGATCGCGGGCGAGCCGGACGATCGCCCCATGCAGGGCCTCGGGGTCGTCGGGGGGCACGAGGAGCGCCTCCTCCTCGTGCATGAGGATGTCGCGGATGTTTTCCGTGGCCGGAGCGATGATCGCCCGTCCCATCGCCATGTATTCGAGGATCTTCATCGGGGAGGCGTAGAAGGTGGAACGGGGGCTCACCGCGATGTCGAAGGTCGCCACGTGATCGGGGACCGCTTCGTGGGGCACCCGCCCCGTGATCGTCACCCGTCCCTCGATGGCATAGCGGTGGATCTCGGCTTCGAGTTCCTGGCGGTAGGGGCCATCCCCGACGATCAAGAGGTGCCAGTCGATCTCCGCCGGGTCGATCCGCGCCACCGCGGCAAGGAGGGTATCGAGTCCATGCCAGGGGCGCAGGACCCCGGAGAATCCGATCACGATCCGCTTCCCGAGCCCATACCTCAGCCGCACCGCGGCGCCGGAGCGGTCGGGAGAGAAACGGCCAGGATCGACCCCGTTGACCATCACGACGAGCCGCCGGGGATGGACACCGCTGCGGATGAGGTGATCGCGCAGGGGCGTCGAGACGACGATCGTCAAATCCGCGTGCGAGCAGATCCACCGCTCGAAGCGCATGGCAAGGAGAGGAAAGCAGAGGCTCTCGTCCGGCTCGTTGGCCCGCTCGTAGGCCAGCGGCGCGTTGACCTCGAGGACCACCGGCACTCCCGTCCGCCGTCCTGCCAGGATCGAAGCCGCGTTGTACGTCGCGTAGCGGTCGTAGATGAAATCGGGGCGGAAATGGCGAATCCGCTTGCGCAGGGCGAAGAAGGCGTAGAGGTTGTAGCCGATCTCCGCGACTTCGAAGAGGAAGCGAGGCATCATCCGCTTGAGCCGGGCCAGGAGCCGCTCCCGCCTCACGGTCGGTTCCGGCCGTGGGGCGAATCCGGGAAGACGGTTGCCGATCGGGGAGAAGATTTCCACCTCATGCCCGAGGTCACGGAAGGCGAGAACGATCTCCCGGATGTGGATTCCCTCCGCGCCGTCCCCGAGCGTTCGATGATGATAGAGGATTCTCATGCTGGACAGCCTCGTTGCTTCTGCGTTCCCCGAGGACCTCCCGGAAGAGGGAAACGACCTCTCCGGCCACCACGTCCCAGCTCCTCCCCTGGGCATGGCGGACGAGATCCTCGCGTGACCACGGACGGGAGAGCGCCAGGGCGATCCCCTCCGCAAGTGCCTGGGGGGTTCGTTCCCGCAGGATACCAAGTTTCGGGGAAGATATCACCTCCGGGATCCCCCAGACGTTCGTGCCGACGACGGGGGTTCCACAGGCAAGGGCCTCGAGGAGGACATTGGCCCACCCCTCCCGGGCGGAGGCGAGGCAGAAGAGATCGGCCGCGGAGTACCAGAGGGAGAGTTCCTCGGGGGGCTTCGGGCCGACGAGGCGCACCGTGCCGGGGGGAAGCGCGCGGGCCATCCGGGCCAGGATCCCGGAGACGTCCCCCTCCTCTCCCCCCCCCCCTACGATGACGAGGAAGAGATCCCGCATCCCTCCGGCGGCGAGTTTCCCCACGGCCTCGATCAGGAGGTGAAACCCCTTCCGTTCGCAGAGGTGCCCGACCGAGAGGAGCATTCGTCCTCCCTCGGGGAGGCCCAGCCGCCTTCGCGCGATCTGCCGGTCGATCGGATGGAAATGGGAGAGGTCGATACCGTTTCCGATCACGGTGACCCGCTCGGGAGGGGCGCCGAGTGCGATCGCGGCGTCGCGCAGCGCGCTGCAGACCGCGACGATCCGGGTGGCGCCCTCGAGGGCCGCCACGATTCGAGGCCGGCGGCGAGGGTCCTCCGGCATCGAACTGAGATCGTCCCCCCGTACGGTGAGGACCACCGGCACCCCGAGCCTCCGTCCGATGCGCACCGCCGCAAAGCCATCGGGGTAGGCCCAGTGGGCATCGATGAGATCGAACCCCTCCCGGGCGTGGAGTCGCCGCACGTGTCCCCGCGTCGCCCCTTCGAGGAGGTGGCCGTCGAATCCCTTTCCGATTCCGGGGAGGGTGGGGAAACGGGGGTGATCGACCCACAACCTTCCCTGCCGTTCCCGGTGGGGCACTTGGGCATAGCGCCGGTAGCGCTCCCAGCGCGTGGGGAGTCCGAAGGGAAGGCGCGGGAACCAGGGTACCGGCGCCACGACCCGGAGGTGACTGCACCGGCTGGCCACGGCCGCCACCCGAGCCCGTACGAAGAGCGCGTGAAGCGGGTTCGCCTCGTTCGGAAAGAGCGTCGTGTAGGTCAGCACCCTCATGGCCGTTCCCCATCGAGGAAGATGCGCATCCACGTCTCGAGGACGAGCATCTGCCAGAGCCGCCGGTGGTGATCCGCCCCCTCCCGGTGCGCGGCGAGCATCCGCTCCGCCGTGGCGGTATCGATGATCTTGCGCGCTCGCGTTCGTTCATCGAGGAGGATCTCGCGGGCATAGTCGTGGAGCGGACCGCGAAAGAGGAAGGCCAGCGGCGTGGGAAACCCCATCTTGCTCCGTCGGACGACCGCAGGGGGGAGTCGCCTGCACACCGAGCGGCGCAAGAGGTACTTCCCTCGTCCCCTGCGACGTTTCAACCCCTCCGGGAGCCGCGCGCACCAGGCCACGAGGCGATGATCGAGGAAGGGAACCCTCAGTTCCAGGGAGGGCGCCATGCTCATCTTGTCCGCCTTGACGAGAATGTCGTCGGGGAGCCAGGTCAGGGTGTCGAGATGGAGCATCCGGTTGAGAAGGCCTGCTCCCGCGCTTTGCCGGTAGATCTCCGCGATCCGCTCGGGGAAGGAGGGGAAACGCGCCATCTCGGCCACGATCTCCCTCCTCAGGAGCGAAGCGCCGTTGAGGTGGAGTGTCTGCGGGGGCTGGAACGATACGCCAAGATAGCGCGCTTCGAGGGGAAGATCGGCGAGCGCGGCGTATTTCCGGATACGCGGGTCGTCCACCCGACGCGCGATCCCCCCAAAAAGGGCCCGCAGGGCCTTCGGAAGCGCCCGGTAGCGCTCCAGCCACGTCATGTACCCATAGATCTCGTAGCCGGCAAGGATCTCGTCGGCCCCCTCTCCGGAGAGGACCACCGTGACATGCTCACGGGCGAGTCGGGCGACGTGATGGAGCGATATCGCGGCCGCTTCGGTCACCGGCTCGTCCATCTGCCAGACGAAACGGGGAAAATCGGCGAGGAACGACTCGGGTGTCACCGCGATCTCCCGGTGGATCGTCCCGAAGCGTTCGGCGACCTGGCGGGCGTAGGGCGTCTCGTCGTACCCCGCCATCCGGTAGCAGACGGAGAAGGTCTCGAGCGGTCGATCGAGACCTTCGGCGAGGAACGCCACGACCGCGGAGGAGTCGAGTCCGCCGCTCAGAAAGACGCCGAGGGGGACGTCACTGCGCAGCCGCAACCGGATCGCATCGCAGAGGAGTTCCTCGAAATGCTCCAGGGCCTCCGCCTCGGGGATCGCCTCCGGTGCGAAGGTGAGTTCCCAGTAGCGTTCGATCCGCCAGGCCCCTCCCTCCACGACCATCCGGGTGCCGGGGGGGAGCTTCCGGATCCCCGCGAACATCGTCTCCTCCCCCGGCACGTACCCCACGTGCAGGTAGGGGGAGAGCGCTTCGGGGGCGAGGGCGGGGGTGACACAGCCACTTTCGAGGATCGCCTTGGCCTCCGAGGCGAAGACGATCCCATCGGCGTGGAAGGCGTAGTAGAGCGGTTTGATCCCGAGCCGGTCCCGGGCCAGGAGGAGGCGATTCCCATCCCAGAGCGCAAAGCCGAACATCCCGTTGAAGTGCGTCACGCACTCGGTCCCGTAGCGGCGGTATGCCGCCAGGATCACCTCGGTGTCGCTCTCGGTGCGAAAGGCCGCCTCCCCACGCAAGGCGTCACGAAGCTCGATGTAGTCGTAGATCTCTCCGTTGAAGACGACGACGTTTCCCCCTTCGTCCATCATCGGCTGTTTCCCCGATTCCGGGGAGATGATCGCCAGGCGCCGATGTGCGAATCCCAGGGGGCCGTCGAGGAAGAAGCCCTCGTCGTCCGGTCCCCGATGCGCCTGCACCCGGGCCATCCGTTCGAGGGATTCACGATCTACGGGACGATTCGTCCGGAAATTATAGATGCCTGCAATGCCGCACATCCGTTTTCCTTACCCAAGGGGGTGGCTCGGCGAGTTCCCTCTCCGCAGCGGTGGGAAGGGGAAGGTTTCTTTGGGTGAAACCATCGGGGGTGAGGGGGGGATCATCCGCGGCGCGCTTCGCTCTCCTTCGTTGCGATCCGAAGGAAGACCCAGAGGGGAAGAAGGGGCAGGAGCGCAAAAGGAGGCGCCCACGGCGTGATCGTGGCACCTCCGCACGAGGGACACTGGCCGTCGTCCCCCGGTTCGTTCGCGTTCGTGGGCGCACAGTCGCACACGTCCCCCAGTCCGTCGAGATCCTGGTCGCTCTGGTTTCCGTTGGGATCGTCGGGACAGTTGTCGTCCTCATCGAGAATGCCGTCGCCGTCCCGGTCCGCGTTCTCGAAGTGGAGGTCGTCGATCCCGGCGCAGCGGTTCGCGCCCGGCGTGCCCGAGTCGGGGATGATCTCCACCATCAGTTCGTCGAACCCTTCCGGATGGAGGATCCCGGCGAACGTTTCGGCGGAGAGGCTCGTGTTGAAGATCTGCGTCTCCTTGGCAACCCCATCGAGCTTGACGGTGAGGCGGACGCTGTCACGGTCGTTCGTGAAGATGTAGAAGCCCACCGTGGTCATCGCCTCCTCGAAGAAGATCGAGCGGGGGAGGGGACAGAGTTGCGTATCGTCGGGTTCCTGGAAATTCGCCAGATAGTGCTCGTCGATTCCCGGATTTCCGGGGGGCAAAACGGGGCGGTGGAACCAGAGGCCGGCCTCGAACGTCACCCCCGCCTCCTCGAACTGGTCCGTGACGACCTCTCCGTTGTTCAGGGGCACCTCATCGAAGTGGATCACCGTGGCGTTGATCGTGAACGCGCTCGGCTCGGTGATCTTTCGTGCTTCCACCCACCGGGGTGAAAGGAGTACGGCAACGATGGCAGTGACGATGATGCTGCGTCTCATGAGACACCTCCCTCCCCATCGATCGGGGACCTCCCCTTGACGTTCGCTCCATTCTACAACCGATGCCGCTATTTTGGCAACCGCCGCGATGGCGGCTGCACGCGCTCTCGAGTTCTGGTGAGCTGTGGGGAGAGACGATCGGGCGGCGAGCGTGTTACGAAAGGGCGCCGACCGAGCGACGTCGGGCCGCAAAGACCCGATCGAGGATCCCACGGAGTCGCGCGGGGTCCGCGATCTCCTGGATGCCGAGGCGGACCGCGCCCCCCTTGGCCTCGATGCTCTCTTCGACGAGGGCCGAATCGACCTTCGGTTGCACGAGGATCGGGATCGTGAAGCGTCCCAAGCGGCGAGCCACGGATTCGACCTCGCGCATTGCGGCACGCTCCTTCGTCGTCTTGCCCACCTTGCACGATACGGCGAGGAAGTTGGCGTCGAGACGAGCCACCACGTCGAGTTCGTCGCGGATGTACGTATGGTAGACCGCTTTCACCGTCCGTCCCGTAAGTGGATCCCTGGAACGGTTGACACGCCGGGCCATCTCCTTCTGCGGCCATCCGAGCTTCATCGAGATTCGAAGGTCCTGCACGCCGGCCCGCCGGAGGGCGTGTCCCACGAGGAGTTCGAGCCAGTATCCCCCTTCGACCGGGAGGAAGCCGACCTCGCGCTGCTTCCAGAGGATGACCTCGACCCGTCGGGCGTTGGGGGGAAGACGACCGGCATCGCAGGGATCGGCCTTTCGTTGGCCGGTAGAGCGGTGGCCAACCCTCCTTCCGATGAGGAGGGCGTTGGGACCGTGGTGGATCTCCGTCAACCCGGAGAGGCCGTGTTGTTGCGAATCGTTCGAGGTCAGGTAGACGGCGAGGAAACGGAGGAGGAGATCGAGCATCCGGGGGTTGAGCGCCTCCAGGTCGGCGATGTCGAACCCCTCATCGACGATCTCTCCGGCCATGAAGCGCGCCTGGGTGAGGAGTGCGGGGAGAGCGAGCGGTCGTGCCGGGTGAGGGTGCAACGGTAGAGCTTCTCGGAATCGGCATGGAGAAAGATCGTCTCGGAGGGCAGCGTCCTGGCGACCGCAGCCACCTGGAAGTTGAGACCGGGATCGGCGTAGAAGACGACCCGCTCCCCGGCAAGCGTCCGGCAATGTTCATGGGGAGGAGGGAGCGCATCGTCCTCGGTGAGCCCCGGGGAGATCCGCTCGATGCGGCAGCGGCTCTCGCTCAACTGGGGAAGGCTCGAAGCAAAGGCTTCGAGCCGGGTGGCGAAGGCCTCCGTCTGGGGGGTGGCCAGAAGGTGAATCTCACGGGGCGGGGCCTCATGCTTCACCCACGTCTCGAGCGCGGTTGCGATCGCTGCGGGTTGCCGTCCGACGAGGGAGAGAAAGATCATTCCAGCCTCCTTTCCGGCATGGCCGACTTCCTCTTCCTGGGCGGGGAGGAGGAAGCCGGGAGGATTTCCGTCTCTGAATAGAGACGGTAGAGGCGTGGAGAATCGTGCATCATCGCAGCGGCTTTACACCTTCGACGATCAGGAAATCCGATCGTTCGACCGCTTCGATGTGGGGGATCCGACTCCGGTGGAACGGCATCCGTTCGACCATGACGAATCCCACGCACTCGAAGAGTTCGAGGAGCTGGACCTCGTCGAACTGCCACTTGTGGGTATGTCCCATCGATCCCAGGATCCTTCTGCGGGTGCAGATGTCCCGGAAATAGAGCGCGACATGGTCCCGCAGCGCCTTGGCCGAACGTTCGTCCCTGGGTCTGGCGATTTCCCGGTCGTAGAGTTCCAGGTACTTCCGCCAGAACGCGACACCGTCGGGGACGCAGACCCGCAGCACCCCACCGGGCGCAAGCACCCGGAAACATTCGCGTGTCAGGCGCACCGCGTCGGGGTACTCGAAGTGCTCCCACACTTCGCCGGCATAGATGGCGGCAACGGCCCCGGAGGGGAAGGGAAGGGGTTTGCGCAGATCGTGAACCGTGACGCCAGGGCCGAACTCGGTCGGTTCGAGCAGGCCGAGCCGCGTGAGCAGACGATCGAGCCACGGGAGGCGGGCCGCAAGCCAGGCGCGACGGCTGCCGTCGATGTTGACCCATCCTTCCGGCTGAACCGGCCCACAGCCCAGATTGACCCTCGGGCCCGCCGGTATTGCGTCCCTCATTCGGCCTTCTCCCTGGCGTTCCTCGTCTCCCTCGCAAAGAGGAGACATCCGTTTCAGCGTGAAGTTTAGGGGAATGCCCGAAAAGACGCAAGGTTGAAATCTCCGGCACCACACGATGCCGGGTCGATGGGGAGGGGCTCGTTGCCACCGCTCCTTCCCCCTCGCAGACGAGATCCTCCCCCTGGAAGGGTGGATGGACGCTGCGATCGTGCTGCACAGATTGACATCTCGCAGGATGTTCCCTATGGTAACGGGCAAGGAAGGGATCCGAATCCGATCGAGGCGGCGTGCACGGACGGAGGTCTCCGTGATCGGCGCAGGGATGTCGCCTCGTGGATGACGAAAATGGGGACGTCGATCGGATGCGGATCGAGTGGCAACCCACCGCGAAGGTGGAAACGATGAAAGAACGAAGCACCACGAAAGAACGAAGCACCGCGCTCCTCGAGGCTCGGATCACCGAATTCTTACGAAACTACCTCGTTGAACTCCAGAATCTCGACTTCTACCGACTCGGGGAGGAGGAGGAGGCGGCGCTCTTCGAGTTGCTCCACGATCTCAAGGCCTTTGGCCCCCCCTGGCGCGAACTTCAGGACTTTCTCGCCCTGCTCCTCTATTACGGCACGAAGTTGACGGCGGCAGAGATCTGTCAGCTTCGTCCGGAGAACGTCGTGCAGAGCGCCTACGGTCTCCTGGCGCTCGAGATCCCACTCCCCTCCGGGGGGCGGCGCCACATTCCCCTCGATCCTCCCACCTCGATGGCGCTGGTCGCGTACCTCGAGACGCTCCCCAAGGGGTTCCTCTTCACGGACGAGGCGGGGCATGCGCGTTCCTCGCGCCATCTCCACAGCCTCCTGGAGCGCTATCCCCATCATCCCCTGATGGAGAAACTGGCCCACTACTATCCGATCTATTCCGAGAAGGACTACGAGGTGATTCCGATCCGCCTTCGCCTCAACGCGGATCACGAGTATACGGGAAAGGGGGTCACGATCGCCTTCATCGACTCGGGCTTCTTCCCCCATCCCGACCTCACGCGCCCGAAGAACCGGATCCTCGAGTACGTCAACATCGCGGAGCCGGGCAAGAACGATCTGGCCGAGATCGATGAGGCGAGCTGGCATGGGATGCAGACCTCGGTCGTGGCCGCGGGCAACGGGTATCTTTCCAATGGCCTCTACAAGGGGATCGCCTGGGAGGCCAACGTCGTTCTCCTCAAGGTCACCGGTCCGCGCGGCATCGAGACGGCCAACGTCATCAAGGCGCTCGAATGGGTGATCAAACACAAGGAGGAGTACGACATCCGGATCGTGAACCTCTCGATCTCGGGGGATCAGGTCAGTTCCTACCTCGACAACGCGCTCGATCAGGCCGCCGAGGGGGCGGTGCAGGCCGGAATCACCGTGGTCGTGGCGGCGGGAAACAGTGGAAACGGAGGGTGGAACGCGATCCACCCTCCGGCCAGCGCGCCCTCCGTCATCACGGTGGGGGGGCTCGACGACAAGAACACCCTCGACGTCGCCCACTACCGGATGTACTGGTCGAGCTACGGTCCCACGCTGGACGGCCTCCTCAAACCGGAGCTGATCGCCCCCGGCATCTGGATCGCAGCCCCGCTGCTTCCCGGCTCGCCCCTCCAGCAGGAGGCGGAAGCGCTCGAACGTCTCCGCAGGGCCCCCGATGGCGAGATCGAGGCCCTCTTCAGCCGGCTCCGGAAGGCGACGAAGCTCCCCCCCCTTCCCCGCGCCACCCCGAAGACGATCCGAAAGGCGGTGGCCGCTCGGGTCAAGCGGGAAAAACTGATCCATGCCCACTACCAGCACGTCGATGGGACATCCTTCTCCGCGCCGATCGTCTGCTCGGTGATCGCCCAGATGATCGAGGCCAACCGCAACCTCACCCCCCGAAGGATCAAGGAGATCCTCACGAAGACCACGGACAAGGTCTATGGCGTCCCCCTCGAGCGGCAGGGGCATGGCCTCATTCACGCGCGCAAAGCGGTCAAGGAAGCGTGGAACGACCTCCACCGTACCGGGGTGCGCCGCCCCGCTTCCCCCTATGTCCGGGGGGGAGAGGTCTTCTTCTACTTCCAGCACCCCAGCGCACACAGCGTCGCGCTCGCCGGAGACTTCAACGACTGGAACCCCCACCGGGAGTTCCTCGTGAAACAGGAACCCGATCTCTGGATGACGAAACGCACCTTCTCCAAGTCGGGATGCTACAGCTACAAATTCGTCGTCAACGGTACGGAGTGGGTCACCGACCCCGAGAACGAGAACCGGGAACCGGACGGCTTCGGCGGATACAACACGCGCGTCAACGTGATCCTCTGAAGGGAGAGATGACGAAGGAGAGAGTATGGCTCTGCGGGTCGGCTTCGTTGCGAATCGGGATGAATCCTTTCAGCGGGATGTCATCGGGGAGATCAACCGGAGGAAGGGGGGTGGGGTCTCCGCAGAATATTGCAGCATTCCCGAGATCGTCGTCGGAGGATCCACCCCCTACCGCGTGATCGTCGATCGTCTTTCCCCGATCGTCGGTTACTTCCGCCACTACCTCAAGGTTGCCGCCCTCTCGGATTGTTACGTCATCAACAACCCTTTCCGCGACGTTTCCGAACGCTTCTTCTGCAATGCCATCGTCGAGGCGTACGACGACATCCCCCTGCCCAAAGCCCTGGCTCTCCCCTCCAAGACCTGGAACGACCCTTCCCTGGGCCGTAACGTCCATATCGAGACCTCCGACCTGGGCAACCTCGTCTATCCGCTCGACTGGGAAGGGATCGTGGCCCACATCGGATTCCCCGCCGTCCTCAAGAGCGCCACGAAGATCGGGCGCCAGCCCGTCTACAAGGTCGGAAATTTTCCGGAACTCATGCAGATCTACAACCGCTCGGACCACCAGGTGATGATGCTCCAGGAGTTCATCCCTCCGGAGGTGACGCTGCGCTGTTTCGTGCTCGGGAAAGCGCACGTGCTCTGCCTGCGCTACGACGCGGCCAAGGAGTGCTACAGCGACGATTTCTCCACGATCGATGCCACGCTCGTGGAGCGGGCGAAGGAGAATGCGCTGAAGATCAACCTGGCGCTCGACCACGACATGAACTGCACCGAGTTTGCGGTTCATGGGGGTGTCCCCTACGCGATCGATCTCGTCGATCTCTTCCTCGACATCTCCCCGGAACGTCTCCCCCGGGAGGCCTACCGTTGGATCACCACGAAGCTGGCCGATGTGGTGATCGGCTATGCCCGAAGCGACGTCAGGAACCAGGGGATCCACCTTCCGATTTCCCCTCTGGATACGGCGGCGTCGGGACCGGTTTGACACCCCTCCTCTGCCATACTACGATATCGTGACGATGTCATGAACGAAGGCGCAAGGCCACGGGCGAAACGATGCGAGACGAGGCGGTGACGAGATATGCCACGATCCCGATGAAGTGTGTGGGACCGATCCGGATCCGGGGGCCGTGGGTCGATGATACGGTTCGGGTTCCCCTTGCCACCTTCGAATCTCCCCTCTGGCCTTCGGTGAACCGGGGGGCCAAGGTCTCCCGGAAGTGCGGTGGCATCCACGTCGAACTCCTCGACGACCGGATGACCCGCTCCGTCGTGCTCGAAGCGCCCGGTGTGGCCGAAGCCGTGGCCACACGCCGTTTCCTCGAGACCCACCGCGAAGAACTCCACGAAGTCGCGGCGACTTCGAGCCGCTTTACGACGTTGATCGGCTTCCACACCCAGATCGTGGGCAATCTCCTCTATCTCCGCTTCGAGGCACAGACCGGCGATGCCGCCGGGCACAACATGATCACCGCCGCCGCGGATCGCCTCGTGGCCTGGATCCTCGAGAAGTGCCCCCGTCTCCAATACGTCTCCGTCTCGGGGAATTTCTGCGTGGACAAGAAGGTCTCCGCCGTCAACGGCCTCCTGGGCCGGGGGAAGAACGTCGTCGCCGAAATCGAGATCCCGCGGGAGATCTGCCGCAACGATCTCAAGACGACGCCGGAGGAGATCGTACGCCTCAATATCGCCAAGAACCTGATCGGTTCCACGATCGCGGGAGGGATCCGGACCGCCAACGCCCACTTCGCCAACATCCTTCTGGCCTTCTATCTCGCCACCGGACAGGATGGGGGCAACATCGTGGAGGGCTCCCAGGGATTCGTCCATACGGAGGTGCGGGAAGGGGGGCTCTATTTCTCCGTCACCGTTCCGAACATCATCGTCGGTACGGTCGGCAGCGGCAAGAACTTCGACTTCGTTCAGGAGAATCTCGAGATGATGGGCTGTCTCTCCGAGGAATCCCCCCCCGGCACGAATGCGCGGCGCCTTGCGGTGATCCTCGGCGCCACGGTTCTGTGCGGGGAACTCTCCCTCCTTTCCGCCCAGACGAATCCCGGAGAGTTGATGCGCGTGCATCTCGCGATGGAACGGAAACCCCGATGACCGACGATCCGACGAACCGCCGAAAGATCGAACATCTCCGGATTCTGGCGGAGGATCCCGGGGTGGAGCGTGGGGGGGGGGGCTTCGAGGCGATCCGGCTCGAGCACCGGGCCCTTCCCGAACTCGACCTCTCCCGGATCGATCCGCGTGTCGTCTTTCTCGGGAAGCGGCTCTCCTTTCCCCTGCTCATCTCCTCGATGACGGGGGGGGATCACGAAGAACTCCGGCGGATCAACCGCAACCTCGCCCTCGCCGCTCAGGCCACCGGCATCGGGATGGCGGTGGGCTCCGAGCGCGTGATCTTCACGACCCCTGCTGCCCGCAGGGCCTTCGAACTTCGGCAATACGCCCCCGACGCCCTCCTCTGTGCCAACCTCGGCGCGGTCCAGCTCAACTACGGGTTCACGGAACGCGCGTGCCGCGAGGCCGTGGATCTCGTCGGGGCCGATGCGCTCTACCTCCACCTCAACCCCCTTCAGGAAGCGGTTCAACCGGAGGGGAACACGAACTTCGCCGGTTTGGCGGAGAAGATCGGGCGAGTCGCCGCTTCGCTCCCCGTCCCCCTGATCGTCAAGGAGGTGGGCTGTGGGATCTCCGCCGAGGACGTCGCGCGCCTCCTCCCCTACGGGATCCGCTACATCGATGTCGCCGGCGCCGGCGGAACCTCATGGAGTCGCATCGAACACCACCGTACCCCCGATCGGGAGATGTCGCTCGGTCTCACCTTCCAGGACTGGGGGATCCCCACGCCGGAGGCCCTCCGCGCGCTGCGCCCATTTCGGGATCGGGTGACCCTCATCGCCTCGGGAGGATTGCGTTCCGGTATCGACATCGCCAAGGCGATCATCCTCGGCGCTTCCCTCTGCGCCATGGCCGCCCCCTTCCTCGCGCCCGCCATGGAGAGCGCACAGGCCGTCGTCCGCCACATCGAGCGGATCAAACGGGAATTCGTCACCACGATGTTCCTCCTCGGCGTCCCCGATGTCGCCACCCTCTTCGGAAACGAATCGCTTCTGCGTTCGTGACGCCGCACGAATGACGTGGGAAACGGCAACGTGGACAACGGCAAGATCGTCCAGAGATCGAAAGGGAGGAAGGGAAGGGGGAATCCGGATCTGCGGGGAACGCGGCGGATCGCTCCGCACGGCTCGGTCCGGCTCCGGCGAGGGAGGGAATCGCCACGTTCGAGCGGGTCTACACCCTCCTCGAACGTGGCACGCCCTCCTCCTGTCTCTCGGGGGTCGGTGTGAAACGCAAATGTACACGTGTGAAAAAATTCACACACTCATGTACGATTCTACACACCTCGATCGTTCCGTACCGTCCGGCCTCGATCGAAGAGAGATCCGGAAGGCCAGGGGCAGGCATCAGGAAAAGGTTCCCGCGAACCGGTAGACTTCACTCCGTCCCTTACAGACGTCGCAGAAACGCATGAATCGGCTGCGGGCCTTGAACTCCCTGCCACAGAGGTTACAGCGGCGTTTCTGCCGCTCCTTCTTCTTCGCGATATTCTTCATGATCAGCTCATCGATCTCTTCGTCCGGACCGGCCTGAGCTTTCGAAGGGTTGGTCTTCTTCAGTTTCTTTGCTTCGTTCATGATGGAATAACCTCCTCAAAATCATTCGACAATGAAAAGCCGGTCTTCGTTCCCAGAAAAGATATACAAAAATCATACCCAAAACCAAGGGAAAGCATGGGAAGTGGGGGGATGCGAGAGAAACTCTGCTGGAGATGGGCAATCGCCGCCTTTCTCCCCTCGCTCGGCGGGAGATGGGCGGCAAGGATGCAAAAATGGGATGCAAATTTTTTCAGGGTTGTAGGATTCTCCGACATTTCCCTTTCACGCCGGACGTTCCACTCCTCGGGAGTCTCGGTGCCCTGACGGGTTCGTTGGGCCACCGATCGCGGCATTCCCCTTTTTCCGCCACTGTGGTAAAATCCCTCCCCGTGGTGTGTATCATTCCTTGACGAACCGGCCGAGGATGTCTCACCGGATGTCCCATCGCTTTACATCTTAACGAAACACCTTGACATCCCATGAAGAGAAGGGGCGGAAGATGGCGGAGAAGAAGCTGCGGCTCTTTAGTGCGATGCAACCGACGGGTGAACTGCACATCGGCAATTACCTCGGCGCCCTGCGCAAGTGGGTGGAACTCTCCCACATCCACGAGGGGATCTACGGAATCGTCGATTATCATGCGATGACGGTTCCCTACGATCCTTCGGAGATGCGCACGAGAACGGAAAACGTCGCGATCGGCTACATCGCCTGCGGCATCGACCCGGAAGCCTCCATCGTCTTCGTTCAGTCCCACGTGCCGGAACATACCGAACTCGCCTGGATCTTCAACACCTTGACCCCGCTGGGGATGCTCGAACGGATGACGCAATTCAAGGAGAAGGCCGCACGGGGTGTCAGCGTCAACGTCGGGCTTCTCGACTATCCCGTGCTTCAGGCGGCCGACATCCTCCTCTACAAGGCCACGGGCGTGCCCGTGGGAGAGGATCAGGTCCAGCACCTCGAACTGACACGGGAGATCGCCCGCAAGTTCAACAACGCCTTTGGCACGACTTTCCCGGAGCCGGAGACGATCCTCTCTCCCACGCCACGGGTTCTCGGCCTCGACGGGAAGAACAAGATGTCCAAGACCCTCGACAACCACATCGCGCTGGCCGATCCGCCGGAGGTGATCTGGAAGAAGCTCTCGACCCGGGGCGTCACCGACACCCGCCGCGCCCGCCGCACCGATCCCGGCGAGCCGAACGATTGCAACATCTTCACCTGGCACACCTTCTTCTCCTCCGCCGACGAACAGGCATACGTGGCCCAGGGATGCCGCAGCGCCGGGATCGGCTGTGGGGAGTGCAAGAAGATCCTTCACAAGAACATGACCGACACCCTCGCTCCGATCCGGGAGAAGATGACACGGCTCGAAGCACGACGCGACGAGGTTCGGGATCTGCTCGCAGAGGGCGCGAAGAAGGCCGGCGCGATCGCAAGGGAGACGATGGAGGAAGTACGCCGCAAGATCGGGGTGCGTTGATCCTCCCCGTAGGGGAAACCGCCGTTCGAAAACAAATATGGCCTTATAGAGGTGCCAGTCTATAAGGCCAAAATAACGACGGAGGATTAACCTATCGATCTTGCTTGAACGCTATTCTTCGGCCCGGAAATCCACCGCAACCCCGCCAAGGGTTGCATCCGTGGCTTCCCGTTCCTAAAATAGGATTCTCGCTTCTCTCTTTTTGACGCAGATTCCAGGCAAAAAGTTTCCAGAAGATTGCAAAAATCGTTTGCGAAAGAGAAAGGGAGTTCACGATGGCGTCATTTTCCCCCCTTCCCCCCGAGAGATTCGGGAGGTTCCACGCCACACGAGAAGCGGTTCGGGATCGGGTCGATGAACTGCAAGCCCTCCAGGCCCCCGAACGGATCTGGGCACGGGATCCCACCTTCTTCACCGACGACCCCCGGCATGCGGAGCGGATCCCCCGCCGTCTCGGATGGCTCGATTCGCCGAAATGGGCGAAGGAACGAGTGGAAACGTGGGAGGCTCTGCGCCGGGAAGCATGGGAAAGCAAGATCCGCGACCTCGTCCTCCTCGGGATGGGAGGCTCTTCCCTCGCCGCAGAGGTCCTCTCCCGCATCCTTCCCGAGGGGGAGGGGGCTCCACGCTTCCATCTCCTCGACAGCACCGACCCGGAGGCCGTGGAAGGGGTGCGAAGGGCGATCGATCCGGGGCACACCCTCTTCCTCGTGGCCTCCAAGTCGGGTACCACGATCGAGGTTCGCTCCTTCTTCCACTTCTTCTACGAAGCGATGAGCCAGGTGAAGGGGGAAGGGGCGGCAAGCGCATTCGTGGCGATCACCGATCCCGCTACCCCTCTGGCGGAGATGGCGGAGCGCTTGCGATTCCGCACGACCCTCCTCAATCCCCCCGATATCGGGGGACGCTATTCCGCCCTCTCCCATTTCGGGCTGGTCGCGGCGAAGCTCTGCGGGCGCCCCGTCGAGGCGCTCCTGGCCGACGCCCTGCGGATGCGGGCCCACATGCTTCCGGAGATTCCGGCCGAGCGCAACCCCGGTCTCTGGCTCGGCGCCTTTCTCGGCCACCATGCCAGCGTCGGCCAGAACAAGTTGACCCTTCTCTTCTCCCCGGAGATCGCTCCCTTCGGCGCCTGGGTGGAACAGCTGATCGCCGAATCGACGGGGAAGGACGGGAAGGGGATCGTGCCGATCGATCTCGAGCCCCCCGCCTCCATCGATCGCTACGGGGAGGACCGGATCTTCGTCGTCCTGCGCTTGCGCGACGGCACGAACGCGGCCCTCGACCCGATGACCGAGGCCCTGAAAGGAGCGGGTCACCCCCTTTGCGAAATCGAGCTGCAAACCCCGCACGAAGTGGGGGGGGAGTTCTTCCGCTGGGCCTTCGCCACCGCAACGGCCGGGGCACTCCTTCGGATCGATCCCTTCGACGAGCCGAACGTCTCCGAGGCGAAGGAGGCCACGAAGGCTTGTCTCGACGAGTTCGAGGAAACTGGAGCCCTCCCCTCCGTCCCCTCCTGCTCCCCCGACGATCCCGCCCTCTCCCGGCTGATTTCGGGATTGCGTCCCCGCGACTACTTCGCCATTTGCCCCTTTTTCCGGGCCACAGCGGAGCGGGACGAAAAGTTCGCGGCGTTGCGCCGCCGGATCCGGGATCATACGAGAAACGCCACCATGCTGGGTTATGGCCCCCGTTTCCTCCACTCCACCGGGCAGCTCCACAAAGGGGGACCCGACGAGGGGGTCTTTCTCCAGCTCACGGCGGAACCGCACCTCGATCTTCCCATCCCCGGGAAAGGATACACCTTCGGAACCCTGCGCGATGCCCAGGCGATCGGGGACTACCTCGCCCTCGAGCGGCGGGGCCGCCGGATCGTGCGGGTCCACCTGGGAAGCGCGGTCGAAGCCGGCCTCGAGAGGCTCGAACGGACCCTGGCACAGGCCCTCGCAACTTCCACGCCGAAGGAGGAGTGATGAACGTCCTGGCTGGAGACATCGGCGGAACGAAGACGCTGCTCGCCCTTTGCGACGAACGAGCCCGGATCCTCCTCTATCGCCGCTACGCCAGCAAGGCCTTCCCCCACTTCCGTGATGTCGTGGCGACCTTCCTCGAGGAGGCCCGGGCACGCCCCGACCGGGCCTGTTTCGGTGTCGCCGGCCCCGTGGTCGATGACCGTTGCCAGGCCACGAATCTTCCCTGGGTCTTCGATGCGCGTGCCCTCGAATCGGAATTGGGCATCCCGAAGGTCGCGCTCATCAACGACTTCCAGGCCAATGCCCTGGCGATTCCGCATCTGGCGGGGAAGGATTTCGTAGAGATCCATGCCGGAAACCCGGTTCCCAACGGACCCGTGGCCGTGCTGGGCGCCGGAACGGGGCTGGGGGAGGCCTTCCTCTTCGCTTTCGGAAACCGCTACGAGGTCGTCCCCTCCGAGGGGGGGCATACCGATTTCGCCCCGACCAACGACCGCCAGATCGAACTCCTCCGCTACCTGCGCGAAACACTCGGGAAACGGGTCTCCTACGAGCGAATCCTCTCTGGCCCTGGGCTCCACAACATCTACCGCTTCCTCCGCGACCGGGGGTTCGGCAAGGAACGCCCCGAGGTCGCCGAGGCGATGGCACGGGAAGATCCGGCCGCCGTCATCACCCGTTTCGCCCGGGATGGCGCCGATCCCCTCTGCGATACCACCCTCGACGTCTTCTGCGAAGTCTACGGCCAGGAAGCGGGGAATCTCGCCCTCCAGATCCTTGCCCGCGGCGGGGTCTTCATCTGCGGGGGGATCGCCCCCCGCATCATCGAGCGGATGCGGGGAGAGATCTTCACCCGCGCTTACTGTGACAAGGGACGAATGGCCCCGATCGTGGCCGATATCCCCGTGCGGGTCGTCATGAACCCTCATGCGGGCCTGATCGGCGCAGCGGTCGCGGCGATCCGGCTCTGACAAGGAGAATGCCCTCATGGAGATCAAATTCGGAACGTCCGGATGGCGAGCGGTGATCGCCGATACCTTCACCTTCGAGAACATCCGGCTCGTCACGCAGGCGATCGCCGACCATATCGCGGCCCGCGGGGAAAGGGAGCGGGGGATCATCGTCGGCTACGACACCCGCTTCCTCTCCCGCAACTTCGCCGAGGAGGCCACCCGCGTCCTCCTCGGAAACGGCATCCCCGTCTGGCTCTCTCTCCGGGACACCCCCACCCCTGTCCTCTCCTGGGAGATCCTGCGCAAGAAGTGCGCCGGCGCGATCAACTTCACGGCCAGCCACAACCCCCCGCACTACAACGGGATCAAGTTCTCCCCCGCCTGGGGCGGTCCCGCCCTGCCCGAGACGACCCGTGACATCGAAGTGCGCGCAAATGCCTACCTCCGTGAACGAACCGGGGTCAAAACGAGAGCGATCGAAGAGGCGAGAGGCGAGGGCCTCCTGCGCGATCTCGATCCCCGCGACGACTATCTGGCGGCACTCGCGGAGAAGATCGACGTTGCGGCCATCCGCGCCGCAAAGCTCAGAATCCTCGTGAATCCGATCTTCGGGACGGGACGGGGCTACCTCGATACCGCCCTCGAGAGGGCCGGCTGCACGGTCGCCACGATGAACATGAACCCCGATCCCACCTTCGGCGGGATCTCCCCGGAACCCTCCGAGGCGGAACTCGAACCGATGAAGGCACGGGTCGCCAGGGAGGGATTCGACCTCGGGCTGGCCACGGACGGCGATGCGGACCGCTTCGGGATCATCGATGCCGGGGGGCACTTCATCGAGCCGAACCAGTTCCTCGCCCTCCTCACCCACGAGTTCATCGAAACGCGGGGATGGCGCGAGGGGGTGGCCCGCTCCGTGGCCACGACCCACCTCATCGATGCCGTGGCCCGTTCGCACGGTGTTCCCGTCCACGAGACCCCGGTCGGGTTCAAGTACATCGGGGCGCTGATCGCGGAAGGGAAGGTCTTCCTCGGTGGGGAGGAGTCGGCCGGCTTGAGCATCCGCGGCCACGTTCCGGAAAAGGACGGAATCCTCGCCTGCCTCCTGGCCGCCGAGATCGTCGCCCGTCATGGCGCCTCGATCCGTCAGCGTCTCGACGCGCTCCATGCGCGCTATGGCAAGATCCTCACCCGGCGGATCAACTACCGCTTGAGCGAAGCCCGAAAGGCGGCCCTTCTCGCTTCCCTCGCCGAGGGTCCCACGACCTTCGCCGGCCGCCGGGTCCTCGAACGCAACACGCTCGACGGCACGAAGCTCTTCCTCGACGACGGCAGTTGGGTCCTCATGCGCCCCTCCGGCACCGAACCGGTCGTGCGTTTCTACATCGAGACGACCTCGGCTGCTCGCCTCGAAGAACTCGCCGAGGCGGGGCGCCGCTTCATCGAGGGGTGAACCGGGCGTTTCTCCCTCGCCATGAATCCCCCATCACCGCACCCGTCAGGCGATCCCCCGTTTCCGTTTCAGCTCCCGAAGCACGCGGTCGTACTCGATCTCCCACTGGAGCGTGTCCTCCTCCTACTCTCCTGAAGGGGCCTGGGATCCATTCATGAAGTCCATGGACAAGATCGGCTCCACGAAGGGCACCTCGCGCGCTTGTCCTCCCTCGTCTCCCAGGACCGAGAGGCTGAGCGCGCTGGCCACCCGATCGGGGGGAAACGCCAGCGTCCATTCCGCCGTGAGTCCATGGATCAGATCCGACGTATCCTTCCTGCCAAGTGTGAAACGCTCCTCTCTCCACGTCTTTCCGGAGGGCGACAGAATGCGCGCTTCAAGCGTTCTCCTCGTCTCCGCCTTGACAAGACCCACGGTAAATGAAACGGGTCTGAGATGCGCCGGAATCTGGACCGTAAACTGCGTTGCGACGATCACGAGGGCACCCCGATTCGAATAGATGCTCCCCTCCGTTGTGATCATCTTCCTCGGCACGGGGATCGAGATCCTCTCCGGCGTGGCAGGGGATCTTCGAAACACACGCCACGAGGGATAGCCATACCCGGAGATATTGTAGAAGGACTTTACCAGCCGATAGCCAAGGCTTGCTTGCAATCGAAGGGGGAGCAATCCGTGACTCACCACCCATTCCGGCCGCAAATCGATCAGCATCCGACTGTGATCGAGGCGGTACTCCGTGGCAATCCTGGAATTCAGACCGCTGCCGTCATAAGCGTATCGTCCCGCCTCTCTGGCAATGTAGCCGTGCTGGGTGAAGAGTCTGTCATTCGCATCACTATGACGATGCACCCATCTCCCGACCTCACGTCTTTCCACCTCTGCACGGTTCAAGTACAATAGGCATCTTTTCACTTCACGCCGTGTGTTCGGAAGGGAAACGACCGTGTAGATCCCCAGCAGGAGAAGGCCGTTCCTCGTGGCCGAATGTGGCCATCGTCTGAGAAGGAGGAGCAACAGAACGAGGATCTGCAGATGCATCAGATACTCAGGGACGACATAATACCAGGTCATCTGCTCATCGGGATTGTAATAGAGATAAGAACCGGTATAGGCCGCCATCGCCAATCCAAAGGGAAGGTATTTACAGAGGTACGATATCTTTCGTCTGAAGAGTAAAAAGATTCCTGAAAACAAACAAGTTAACATGAATATTTGAACGAGTAACAATTGATGCTCGAATCCTCGAAGAAATGGAAACCATCCTCCTGACGCATGTCTGTGATAGTACATCTTTGCATAGAAAGACTGAGGAATCGGGCTTCCAAAGATAAAATACGCAAAAGCGATCCATGCCAGAGCTGGGATTCCACCAAATAATGCCATATCTCTCACAATTGTTCTGGATGACAGCAGATGATCCCTGCTGGAAATGTGAGAGATCAGAAATAGGGTAGATAGCGTGAGGATAATCGATAAGGCATCCAGCTTTGAGATCATAGCAAGGACGAATACAGACCACATCACCGGTCTGTATCTTTTCAGGAAAACGTAAAAACAGAGGAGAATGATTCCAAGATGCAGAGGTGTCTCTAGACCCTGTTTAACACATACCATCAGTTTCGAAGAAGAGAGAAGGATCGTTAGCCACGACGCATAAAGGAGAGGCGACTGATCAGTATAGAGAGACAACAGGAGTAATGTAATATAACAGAGTAGGAAGAGACCTATGAAATTACTTGCAAACAGGCTATTTATCGGTGAGAGAATATGTGTATAGGCAAACGATCCCGCCAAGACAGCATGTACAAAACTGGAAATTCCATAGACGGGACCATCCTCGGCGTTGTAGGCATAGAAATGACCTTGGGAAAAATTGTCCATATATTTCAGCGCGATCGCTCCATCGTCGTAGATCACGCTGGTAGGCCATAGACTGAAGAAGATGACCGCGTAGGAGAGGGAAGCGATCACAGGACAAAACTTCTGAATAACTCCTGAAAATCTACACATTCATGTGG
>CAZTSL010000002.1:0-91889 GCA_964616915.1 uncultured bacterium | reverse complement strand
ACGACCACGCGCGGCAGCGGGTGAGCAAGGCGCACCTCTTCCCCACGACGCTGAATGGCCGGCAGGCGTGGGGGCTGGAAGGGAGAATCTTCCTCTACGACATCTTCGGCAACCTGGTTCGGGAGCGGATCCTGGAGAAGAAGAGGGGGATCACCGTGGCGCGGTCGTGTCGGTGACGACCCCCCACGGCACGGAGAAGGTTCGGATCGCCGGAGGGAAAAGGGCCTATTTCCAGGTGATCGAAGAGGGAACGCCTTCAGGATGGAAGGTCTATCCCTATAGAGCCTCAACCCTTGCAGGATGAACGGGAAACCCAGCAGGCCACCGTGGGGACGACGACAAGCGTGGCGAACATGGCACTCAGGAGTCCCCCGATCATCGTCATGGCAAACGGCTGGAATATCCTGGAGCCTACGCTCGTCCCAATGGCCGTAGGCAGAAGGGCAGCGATGGTCGTGAAGGTCGTGAGAAGGATCGGTCGCAGCCGGACCGAAGCGGCGGAAAGGAGCGCTCCTTCCGGGGCGGCCCCGGCACGCATCCGTCGGTTCCCCTCATCGATGAGAACAATGGCGTTGTTTACGGCAATACCCACGAGGGTCACGGCGCCCATGCCAACCGATACGTCGAGTCCCTGGCCGGTCACGAAGAGGGCGATCACGGCGCCCACCCCCGCCAGGGGGATCGTAACGAGGATCACGAGGGGTTGCAGCCACGAACCGAACTGCATCGCCATGATGAGATGAATGAGCACGATGGCACCGGCGAGGACCATGAGCAGTTCTTTCGCCGTTTCGATGAGAAGCCGGTACTGCCCACTGAATTCGATCCGGTACCCTGGGGGCCAACGGATGCGCTCGAACTTCTCCTCGAGGCGTCTGACCACACGCGGGATGTTGCCCTCCACTTCGGCGATGAGGGTCACCTCGCGCTGGCCGTTGAGGCGAGTGATCGTCGCAGGAGTATGGCGGACCCGAATGTTCGCCACAGATTCGAGGGGCACCGTGGCTCCGTGGCGAGTGGCCACCGGCAGATTCCGTATCGTTGCGATATTCGGCTCCTCGCCGGTATCGAGTCTGATCATGACGGAGATATCTTCCTTCTCCCGGATGATTCGCGTGGCTTCGAGCCCGATGTAGGCCGCCTGAAGGGTCATCAGGACGTCGGCAGGTTCCAGGCCCTGGAGAGCCAGGGCCTTGTCGTCCAATCCAACGACGATTTCGGAGGCTTTCACCTTCGTATGATTGACCACGTTGGATATGCTGGGATCTGCAGAAAGAATCTCCTCGACTCGTCCAGCCAAGGAGGAGAGTCTGTCCATTTCCGGGCCGTAGAGGGTGACCCCGAAGAGCGCAGGAAGCCCTGAGAAACTCTCATCGATCTTTTCCTGGGTGGGCTGGCGGTAGAGAAAAACGCATCCTGGGATCTTCGTATACGCCTTCTCGAGGTCGTCGGCGATCTCCCAGGCACTACGAGAGCGCTCCCACTTCGGCTTCAACTTGATGAGCAGTTCCCCTTTGTTGACCCCTTCGACCTGGTAGCCGATCGCTGGCGATCCGGTGCGTCGATAGACACATGAGACGTCGGGATCCGCGAGGGCGATGCGCTCGACCCGATTACCGATGCGATCGCTTTCTTCGAGGGAGGTGCCGGGAGGCATGACATACTCGATGAGGAGAGCACCTTCGTCGATCGGGGGCAGGACGGAGGCCTTCCCGAGAAAGGCGGCCAATCCCGCCGTCCCAAGCAAAAGAGCGGCCGCGGTGAGGGGTGCCCACTTGCGCCGGAAGGAACCCCTCAGCGTCGATTGCAGGAGGCTGTCGAGGGCGCGCAGCACCCGGTCCCCCAGGAACCCTTCCCGCTGCGCCTCCACAGACTTGCTCCGACTGAAAAGGAGCGGCACCAAGGTGAGGGAGAGGGCCAGGGATCCAAGGAGTGCAAGGCTGATGGTCAGCCCGAAGGGTTTCGAGAAGAGCGCGGCGATGCCGGTGACGACGACCAGCGGGAGGAACGCCGCCACCGTGGTGAAGGTACCGGATGCGTCAGGACCTGCGATCTCGGCCGCCCCCTCGATACTCGCGGCCAGGGGGTCGGCGACCGTCTTACCGTGGCGGAAGATGTTCTCTTCCACCACGATTGCGTCGTCCACAATCATACCCACCGCGAGGGCCAACGCCGTCATGGTGATCATGTTGAACCCAAGGCCGAAAAGACGCATGAGGGCAAGGGTGGCAAGGAGCGTGAGCGGAATGGTGAACGCTACGATCAGGGTGGGACGAAGGGATCCGAGGAAGAAATAGAGCACGAGTACCGCCAGCCCGGCACCGAGCACGAGGTTCTGAAGGATCTCGTGACGGGATTCCAGGATGATTTCCGACTGGTCGTAGAACCTCTTCACCGATGTGCCGGGAGGAAGAAGACTCTTGAGCCGGGAAAGGGCCTGGTCCACGTTCCGGACGACCTCGATCGTGCTGGCGCCCGGTTGTTTGCGTATGAGAATTGCCACGGCAGGCACACCGTTCCCATGTACCACGTAGTGTCTCGGAGCCCACCCCTCACGAATCTCTGCGATCATGCCGAGCAGGACCGAACGCTCCCCCTCTTTTACCAGGGGGACGGAACGGATATCGGAAATGGACTTGAACCTCGCATCCCCTCGAACGAGATACTCCCGGCCGGATTCTTGGACGAATCCGGCAACCGTGCTTACGTCATGCGCCTTCAGCGTGGCAACGACGTCTGGAATCGAAAGGTGGAGTCGGGCCAGTACCTCCGGCCGTAGTGTGATCCAGAATGCCCGTCGTTCACCTCCCAACACATCCACGGAGGAGACTCCCGGCACACCCATCAGACGGCCGGCGATGTCGTGGCGTACGGTATTGCGCAGCGTTACAGGGTTTCCTCCGCCGTAAAAGACGTATGCGGAGACTTCCTGGAGCGTCGTGCCGATGTTCTCGAGTCTCGGGACTACACCTGCCGGAAGGGTACTCCGGAGTCTTGCCATTCGCGCCTGGACCAGTTGCCTCGCGTCCCGCACGGTCGTTCCCCACGTGAACTCGACCGTAACCTGGGAGCGTCCCTGAACGGAGGTCGAGGTCACACGTTTCACACCGAGGATCGCACGCATTTCGTCCTCGATGGGCCGGGATACGAGCATCTCCATGTCTTCAGGGGCGGCCCCCGGGTAATGGGTGATGATGTTGATCACGGGTACTTCAAGGTCCGGGAAGAGGTCTACGGGCATGTGCCGGTAGGAAAAAAGCCCCAGGAAGGCCAGGAGCACCAGCGCGAGAGCCGTGGCGATGGGATATTTCGTAATGAAGCGGAGAAAAGCGTGCATCAATCCGCCACCTTGTAGGTTTTTGCGAAATCCCGGTAGAAAAGCTCATAGGCACCTTGGGTGACGACGTCTTCGCTCCCGGAAAGCCCTGAGACGATCTCGACCTCTCTGGCGTCCTCGATTCCGATGGTCACTGCTCGTTTCTCGTAACCATTCGTTGTCTTCACGAAAACGAAGGTGTGCTCCTCGTCGTCTCGTACGATGGCATCCTGTGGAACCACCAAGCGATCCTCACGATCTTCGAGTACGACCCAACCGGAAACTCGTTCACCGGGTTTCAAGGTGCGGTTGATCTCTTTGCCTTCCATCCATACGCTCGTTGCGCCCTCGAGCGTACGTTGGGGCAGTACGCTGACGACGGCTCCGGTGATCTCGGCGCCGGAGGGCATCTGGATCACGGCCCTCTTGCCATCCAGGGAAGCCCCAGCGGGAAGGAAGAGAAGGGCGGTGATCCGGAGGTCTGTGGAAATGACATCTGCGAGGTGCGCCCCCTCCTGGACGTCTTGTCCAGGGCTGACGCTTCGATTCACGAAGATTCCGTCCATGGGGCTCTGAACGAGGAGAGCGGAACGAAAGGCGGCCCGCTTCTTCCTGGCGACCAGAAGGTCCCCCTCGATCCGGCAGAGATCCTCCTTGGCCGTAAGGAGTTCCTCCCGCTTCGCGAGTCTTTCCGCCAGGGCATCCCGCTTGACCTGGACGAGATCCTTGGCAAGCGAGGCCTGTTTCTCCAGGGCCGTGATACGTTGCTCGAGATGGGAGAGCGTGTAGGCCACCTGTGGGCCGCCGAGGGTGAAGAGGGCGTCGCCCCTTCGCACAGGGGCGCCATCTCCCACGCTCACGGCCATGATTCTCCCAGAGGCCAGGGAGCGGATCTGTACGCTCCTTTTGCTTTCCACCCGCCCAAACCAGTTGAGATGTACGGAGAAATTTCGACGAACGGGATGGGTCGTTTCGACCATCGGTGCCGTCAGCGATTCGGGGATATGGACCACGTGTTCACGACGAGCTGGCGATCCCAACCATACCGATCCGAAAAGGAGAAGCGCAATGGCGATCAGCGTCGATATGCCTGTCAGATAACGCCTCATTGGGTATCCTCCGAATTCCAGGCCGGAGGGATCGCAGGGAGATCGAGTCTGGTCCCAACAGGCATGTAACGTCCCGAAGCGATTTCGAGGCCTATGGCGAGTTCCACCAACCGACGTCGTAAGGTCAACCGCTCGAGTTCTTTGGCATTCAACCGGAGCAACACCTGATAATAGTTGACGATCCGGAGGCTTCCTCGATCGGCAGCCTTGCGGTAACGTTCTGCCAGGCGTCGTAGCTCCTGCAAGGCCTGGTGGGTCTCATGCAACTGCCCGAGGAGGGCATGAATCTCTTCACTGATTCTGGTGACTTCGGCACGTGCCTCGAAGAGACGGGCCGTGTATTCGTCGAAGAGTTGCCGTCGTGTGGCGCGTGCGACCGCGATTTCTCCCTGGTTTCCATCGAAAAGGGGCAGGGAGATACGAATCCCGCTGCCAACGGTCTGGAGTCCATCGGGATCTCTCCCTGCTGTCAGTTCGAGGTCGATTTTGGGAAACTGGGCACGGATGGCGGCCCTGAGACGCTCTTCCTGACGCTCGTAGCCGTAGCGGAAGGCCAGGAGGTCGAGCCGCCTCTGCTCGATGTCCTTCACGAGTAGCGCTGTTTCAGGAAGGCTCTCGACCGTCGGCCACGGAACGTTCTCCTCCAGCCTGATTTCCTGATGCCTGGAAACACCCAGTACCCGATGGAGTTCGAGCCGTTCCGCATTCACCTCTGCTTGGGCCTGCAAACCGCCGGAACGGGCCTCCTGCAATTGCGCCAGGGCCGTGGAGAGGTGGTCTGCCGTTTCCACCCCGATACGGATCCCATTGTCCACGGTCTCGTAGATGCGTTGCGCGATGCCCTTTGCAGTCTTGGTCAGAGCAAGGCGTTTCTTGGCGAGAATGAGACGGTAGACATGGAGTTTCGCCGCTTCGGCCACCTGCCATTCCCGCCAGGCGATCGCGAGATCTATGGAGTTTGCGTGGGAACGAGCCGCCCGGATACGGGCCGCCCGTCCCACCAGCGAGCTGACATTCCACTCGAATCCGAGGTCAAGGGCAGGGACCTCATCCGATCGTTCTCCACCGACCGGCGACGCGATGGAGGCAGAGACACGAGGATCGGGGAGAATACCTGCCTGAAGCACCTGTGCGACCGCCAGTCCCCTGCGATCGCGCACGGCCTCGAGGGAAGGGTTCGTGATGACTGCAAGAAGCGCCGCCTCGTCGGGTGACAGACCGTTCGTTGCGTCGAAGGTTATCGGTCTCGAAAGAAGGTGATCGATTCGAGAAGCGCTGATTCGACGCACCTCCTCCTCAGGAACTACGAGTCCTGGTCGTTCCGCTTCACTGGGAAGTGGCATGGAGCGATAGGAAGCGCAACTCGTGAGGATGATGAGAAGCACCACAGAGATGATTCGTCGAAAGTCCCGGATCAGATGCGCCTGGCACAACGGACGATGCAGGGTGTCGATCCAGTTGCAGGCACCCCGGCGGTCCGAGCCCACGATCCCCGAAAACGCTTCATCCAGAAGCGTTCTGGCGGTCTTGCGGCCTCGGCTCAGCGACATGGTGAACGCCGTGGCACCCTCGGTGACGGCACTCCAAAGCCAGGCTTTACGCCCCTTGGGGTTCTTTCCATCCGCAACACCCCGGCGATAGCCTGTTTCGTCAACGTTGACCCTCTGAGCCCCCTTCACGAAGTCGTGGACTTCCTCCACCCGCCAGGCAACGGCCTCCCCTGCCTGGAAACTCCCGAGGCATGGCGACCAGGAGTCGTTTGACACCCTCTGGCGTGGGAGCCCAGTCTCGTTGCGGGATTCCGGCAAGCGCCTCCTCCATGGTCTCCAGTTTCCTCATGTCTCCATCATAGCCGGTTACGCCAAACAAAACAAGAACTTTGTCGAAGCCGTGAACGGTTACACAAGGATTTTGTCGAATTCGTGAACAGTCATGCAAATTTTATCTGGAAATTTCATCCGATTTTCCTGCCTTGGCGATCCTCTCCCTTGGACAGGGGGGCATGGAGATGATACGATGGGCAGCATGAACCTGTCCTACGAATTTCAAGGCTGTGATCGACAATGCCTGAAAGGGGATCGGCAAATGGGATCATCTCAGGAGGTGTGTCATGGCACGAGGAGTGCAAAATGAGGGAGGGGCTACCGCCGGTGTCGCGGCGTCACGCGCTCGACACGATCCTCTCGGTAGCCATCACAGGGTGCCGTGGTACGATCTTCCGCTTGGGCCGATCCAACGGAAATGACGAACGATGCGTTCCCTTCTCGTCAAACTGGGACGTTACTACCGAACGGTCCGACCGCTCAGAGCGGTGCAGATCCACGGTCGTGTGGCCTTCCGGCTTCGACGGCGCCTCGACGAGACATTGGGTCGTCCCCGCCGGGGGGTGGAACCAGGAGTGACCCTCCTGACGTCGGCGAAGGGGGCCCTCCGTGCCCTCTGGGCCTGCCGTCGCGACACGCTCATCGACCCGGAAGAAGCCGCTTCCCGTGCAGAAGACGCCGGACGGGGCGCCTTCACCTTCCTCGGTGAAGGGGAGGACTACGGCGCGATCACCTCGATCGACTGGCGCGATCCGCAGAAGAGCAAACTGTGGCGCTATCACCTCCACTACCACGACGAGGTGCAGGCCTTGCTCGCCACGGAGCACCCCGCACTCGAGAACTTTCTCATGACGTGGATCGCCCACAATCCTCCACCGTACGGGGAGGGATGGGAACCCTATCCGATCTCGGTGCGAATGCGCAACTGGCTCTTCGCGCTTGCCATGCGGCCGCAACTCCCGCCAGAAGTGGCCGGGAGCCTGTACGTCCAGGCGGGGTATCTCTTCCGGAACCTCGAGCATCATCTCCAGGGCAACCACCTCTTCAAGAACGCCTTCGCCCTCTTCCTCGCAGGGATCGCCCTTGGGGGCGGGGAAGGGGAGAAGTGGCGGGCCTGCGCGGAAGATCTCATCGTTCGGGAGATCGCCGAGCAGATCCTCCCCGATGGCGGGCACTACGAACGTTCCCCGATGTATCATGCGCTCGTGCTCGAGGATCTCCTCGATCTCCTCTTCCTCGCCGAGCATCTGGGGATGGGGAGGATCGCGGGGAAGGCACGTCCTGCGGTCCGGAAGATGGTCGAGTTCCTCGATCGTTTCCGTCACCCCGATGGCGAGATCCCCCTCTTCAACGATGCGGCCTTCGGGATGGCGCCACCGACGCAGCGCCTCCTTCACTTCGCCCAGAAAGTGCTCGGCTACGGCCCCGCTGGCGGGGTCGAACGCCCCCTGCACCCCTTCGAGGCGAGCGGCTATGCGATCCTCGGCCCCTCCCCTCATGACCGGCTGCTGATCGACTTCGGCGAGATCGGGCCCGACTACCTTCCCGGCCATGCGCACTGCGATCTGGCCAGCTTCGAACTCTCCCTCGGAGGGCGGCGGGTCGTCGTCGATACGGGGACCTCGACCTACGAGACGAACGGGGAGCGGCAAGCGATCCGCGGGACGCGGGCGCACAACACGGTAAGCGTCGATTCGCTCGACCAGTCGGAGATCTGGGGGAGCTTCCGGGTCGGCGCCCGAGCCAGACCCCGAGGCGCCTTTCACCGGGTCGGGCAGACGATCGCTTTCCTCTCCGTCGCGCATGACGGTTTCGCGCGTGTATCCCGAAGCCTTCGCCATCGCCGGACCTTCTGTCTTCTCACCCCCACGCCCGGACGCTTCGCCTTCCTCATTCTCGACCGGGTGACGGGAAGGGATGCAAAGACACACCGGGTCGAGAGTTTCCTCCACCTTCACCCCGACGTGTCGTGGCGCTTCGAGGGAACCACCCTCCACTGCTGGGTGGAGGGGAAGGGGTGGTGCTGCTCCCCCTTCCCCGTCCCCTTCTCCGTGGAATCGAGTTTCTACGCCCCTTGCTTCGGCGTACGCCTCGAGAACACCCGCTTCTGCCAGACGCTGAGTGCCACGCTGCCGGCCGTGCTCGGCTATGCGATCCATCCGGAGGGGACGCCCCCCCCAACGGCGACACCGAAGCCGGGGGGGTATGCCCTCGAATGGATCGGAGATTCCTGGTTCGTTCCCTACGAAGCGACGACTGCCACGACGAATCCTGAAAGAGATGCCGGGGGGACGATCGGAGAAGATCCGGGAGACGCGAAGGAAAAGGGGCATCCAGCCAGGCAGGAGGGGGAACGATGAGGTCGCAGTCGCTCATCCTGCTGATTCTCCTGGGGGGCGCCCTGCAACTTTCCTCCCCGCAAGCTGCGGCGGGGGAGAATCCAGCGTCCGAGGCCCATCTGCAACACGCCTTCCCACGATTCGCGGTGGGGAAGCGCCTCGGCGAAAGGGAAAGGGGGATGCGGGGCCCCTGGTCTACGGATCCCCGCCACCCCGTCATCCCGGTGAGAAGGGGGATGCGGCGAGCCACCCTCCCCAAGGAACCCCTCACGTTCCTCCACTACCCCCTGCTGTGGGCCCTCACCCTGTACCAGAAGGTGATCTCCCCGGCCGATGGCGCGACCTGCCGGATGTACCCCACCTGTTCCGCCTATGCCCGCGATGCGATCCATGCCCATGGCCCATTCCTCGGTTTCGTGATGGCCGCTGAGCGGGTCATGCGTTCCCACAGCGAATTCGACTGGTATCCCCTCATCGAGAAATTTGGACATTTTTATCTATACGATCCAGTTTCGAACAACGACTTCTGGTTCGCCACGCCCCCCAGAGCAGAAAAGGGGGAAGCGTTCTGTGGGAAAGATCGAGAGAGGGGCGCGCCAGGGAACCTTCCAGGGAGGGAGCGATGAGATCTGTATGCAAGGGAAGTAGCCGAATCGGAGCGATCTTTCTCCTCTGGCTCGGGATGACCGTCGGCGCGGGGATTCCGGCCAAGGGATTCCCTGCCACCTCCCAGGTCTATCGGATCGACGCAGCGGGTCTCGAAACGCTCCTGCGGTTCCATCGCCGACACGGGCGGCCGGTACTCCTCAACTTCTGGGCGACCTGGTGCGATCCGTGCGTGCAGGAGTTTCCCGCCCTCGTTGCGGTCCAACGCACCTATCCCCGGGAGTCCCTCGGGATGATCCTCGTTTCCCTCGATGAACCGGGTGAAGTCGAACGGGCCGTCCTCCCCTTCCTCCAGCGCTTCGGGATCGATTTTCCCGTCTATCTCCTCGATCCGAGGAACGCCCCTGCGGCATTCACCATCGCCGATCCGAAGTGGGACGGCTCGATTCCGGCGACGATCCTCTACGACCGGGGAGGGAAGCGGGTGGTGCGACTGGTGGGGGCCCAGAAGTTCGAGACGTTGAAGGCCCATATCGATCTCCTCCTCAACGCCGGAGGGAAGGAATGAAGGAGCAGATCCTCTTGCCGCAACGGACGGAAGTCACGGTCATCGGGGGGGGGGTGAGCGGAATGGCGATCGCCGGTGCCCTCGCCCGTCGTGGGATCGAGACCCTCCTTCTCGAACGGGAAGCCCTCGGCGCAGGGGCTTCCCGTGCGATGCCGGGGCATCTCTTCCTCGGGCTCGTCGATCCCTACAACCGGATCGTCACGGCCCTCGGCGAGGCGCGCGCCGCAGAGATCTGGGCGATCTCCGCGGAGAACCGGGAACGGGTGCGGCAACGCGTCTCCCCCCTCCGGAAAGGGCTCCTCGCTCTGGCACAGAACCCCCACGAACTCCGGGAGTTCGAGGAAACCCTCCCCCTGCTTTCCCGTCATCCCTTCCCCGTGGAGCTGTGGGACGAGAAGCGCGCCCAGGCGGCCTCGGGTTCCCCGAGGGTGATCGGGGGGCTCTACGACCCGGAGGGGATCGTGATCGACCCCATCCTTCTCCTCGGCGTCCTCGCGAAGGAAGCCCGGGAGGCGGGGGCACGCCTCCTCGAGGGGGTCGAGGTCGAAGCGATCGAGAGCACGGTTCACGACCTTCGCCTCTCCACCCCCCACGGCAAGGTGCGCACGGAGATCGTCGTGATCGCCACGAATGGGTACGCCCGACGGCTCCACCCCTTCTTCGGTCATGCGATCCTTCCGAGAAAGGGACAATGCCTTCGGACCCGGCCGCTGCCGCCGGTGACCACGCTCGGCCTCCATGCCAACTTCGGCAGCGAGGCATGGTTCCAGGACGAAGGAGGGCGGATCGTGCTCGGGTCGTTGCGCTGGTTCGAACGGGAAGGGGAGGCGCGGATCTGGAATCCCCAACCGGCCCCCCGGATGACCGAAGGGATGATCACGTTCCTGCGGGATCTTCACCCCGGAGCCGGCGAGATCGCCCTCGAAAGGGTCGAGGTGGGGATCATGGGCTTCTCCTGTGACGGGCTTCCCCTCGTCGGTCCCTTACCCGGCGCCCCGAGGATCGTGAGCATGGCGGGATTCTGCGGCAGGGGATTCGGTTTCGCGCTCGCCTGCGCCGAGGCGCTGGCCGGGATGATCGAGACGGGGAGGATCCCCCCTTCCTGCCGCCTCTTCTCCCCCCGCCGACTGACCACCGCGCATTGAACCGCAGCAGAAAGGCTTCTCCCCAGCTACACCGTCACTCGTCGAGCACGCCATAGACGAGGATCGGCTCGGTGAAGCCCTTGACGGAGACCGGTTTGTAGCACTTCGTGTTCACCCGTCCCTTGACGCATTCGTAGGTGGATTCCGAGATGAGGAGGTTGCAGTCCGCCTTCTTCGTGAGGCTCTCGATCCGGTTGGCGAGGTTGACGGGGGGACCGATGGCCGTGTAGTCCATCCGCTCCGAGGAGCCGACGTTGCCCACCACGGCGTCGCCGGTGCAGATGCCGATCCCGATGTTGTAGGGGACCTTCCCCTCCTTCTCCCACTGGGCGTTGAGTTCCCGAAGGTTGCGCTTCATCTCGATCGCGGTCTGGATCGCGCAGTAGGCGTGGTCCTCGAGTTCGATCGGCGCCCCGAAGATCGCCATGATCCCGTCCCCGATGTACTTGTCGAGCGTGCCGTGGTACTTGAAGATCGCCTTCGTCATCACGCCGAAGTAGTCGTTGAGCTGCTCGAACATCGCCTTCGAGTCCTGGTTGGCGCTGAGGAAGGTGAAATTCCGGATGTCGCTGAAGAGGATCGTCACGTTTCGGGTGGTGCCCCCGAGGCTGATCTGCTCCTCCTGGAGGATCCGCTCCACGAGGTTGGGGCCGAGGAAGCGCTGGAGGTTGTTGCGGTAACGCTCCTCCTTCTGGATGTTCTCGAAGAGGATGGCGTTCTCGATCGCCACCGCGACCTGTCCGGCGATCCCCCCGAGCAGATCGAGGTCGGGCTTCCCGAAGACGCGCGAGGCCTTCTTCGAATCGACGTAGATCACGCCCACGAGCGTCGAGTCCTGGAGCAGCAGCGGCACGCACATCGCCGATTTGATCTGGAAGACCGCAATGCTCTTGGAGGAGAAGAGTTTTTCGTCGTTGTCACAGAAGAGGATCCCGACCTTGTTCCTGGCCACGTGGTCGAGGATCGTCTGGCTGATGAAGAGTCCCTCCCCCTCCCGGTCCTTCTTGATCGCTTTCAACGAGAGCGCATCCTTCTCCTTGTCGTGGAGGAAGATGCAGCAGGTGTCGCAAAGGAGGACGCGGGCCAGGAGGTCGGTGACCGTATCGAGCAGTTCCCGCAACTTGATCTTGGAACTGATCAGCTTTCCGATCTCGACGAGGAGGGCGAGGCGCTTCTGCTCTTCCTGGAGCATGGCGCGCAGTTCGAGTTCCTTTGGCGGAGGAAGGGGGCGGCTCCCCGTCTGGAGGATCGTATGGACGAGGTCCTCCTTCCCGGAGGCGATCGCTTCATGGACGGAGGAGATATCGAGGTTGTCGTCCGTGTCGTGGAGTTTCTCCGCTTCGTCGATATAGGTGAAGCTGACCGGTCCGAGCCGCAGTTCGTCCCCATCCTCGAGGAGACGGCTTTTGAGGATCTTCGTGCCATTGACGAAGGTTCCGTTCGTGGAGACGCAATCCTCCACGAGCATCTTGCCGTTCTCCAACCGGGTGATCTTGGCATGGCGCCGGGAGATCCCCGATTCGTTGATGCAGATGTCGCAGCTATCGGAGCGGCCCAGGACGTTCTCCTGGTTGAGAAGGACGTACTCCCGCCCCTTCTGGTCGCCGTTGCGTTGGCGAAGAATCCGCATGGCGTGATTACCCCTTGCCGATGGATTACCCGCGAAAAGAGCATGAAAAGAGCAATACGAGTTCGCCGGAGGTCTCTGCCTCCTGGGCGTCCCCCCTCTACCCATGATAGGGAGGACCTCCCCTCTTCGTCAAGAGAGGAGGGCATCTTTTCCCTTATCGGCAAGAAGGGGGAAAGGATGAACCTTACTCAGGGGAGCCCCACGAGGATGAAGGGGGCCCAGTAGGTGGGGTGGGGATGATACGCCTTGACCGCCAGTTGCGCGCGCCGCAGGCTTTCCGCCTTGTCGAAGCGGCCGAGGTTCCGGTAGAGATGCTTCACGAGGATCGCCGTCGTCACGTCGTTGACGCGCCAGAGGCTCACGAGCACCGACTGGGTGCCTGCATAGAGGAACGCCCGCGTAAAGCCGATGATCTCATCCCCCCGCGTGATCTTCGAAACCCCGCTCTGACAGGCGGAGAGCGTCACGAGGGAGGCCCCGAGATCGAGCCCGAAGATCTCCCGCGCGGTCAGGTCGCCGTCGTTGGCATCGTCCGGCCGGAGTTTGAGCTTCGAGTCGAGCGGGTTGCGCGGATCGAAGAACCCGTGACAGGCGAGATGGATCAGCTCGTGACCGGGTGCCCGGCGCTTGACGAGCGTCTCCGTGGCCCCTTCCCGGACGAAGACCTCGGCCGTGGGGAAGGGGCGGCGAAGGTTGAGGACCTCCTTCTGCGCAAAGGGCAGATCGAAGGCAGGATCGCCGAGATCGGGATTCCCCACCCCGAGGACCCGCTCGATCCGAGGGGGAGGGGGACGTTCCGAAAGGAGTGCATAGACCGTGGCACTCGGAACCACGAAGATCGCATGGTCCTCGATGAGGTAGCGTCCCCCGCTGGCAAGCGCGGCAAAGGAGAGGTTGTGGAGGATACCGTGCGGCACGAGACAGAGCGTCGGGATCCCCGAAATCCGCTGTGCCACCGGCGCCACCAGGATCTGGTAGAGCGCTTCCGAGGCCTCCGCGACCGGACCGATCCGCTGGAGATTCTGCTGGAATTCGACCACGAGTGCCGTCAGTTCCTCCCGGGAAACCGCCACCCGCACGACATCGAGTTCCCCCCGGACGAGCGTCCAGATCACCACCGCACCCGGTGTGACGAGATACGCCACGAGCGCTGTCGATGGCGGCAGGTGAGCACGCAGTTCCTCGAGGGAGACGGGTTCCACGGAGAGGAGATCGGAAAGTTCGCGATCTTCCCCCCTGATCGCCGAGATCAGGGCGGCGTACGCCGCCTCGGCCCGGGAACGTTCGGCTGCCAGCGCGGCGCGCTCCTCCTCGGAGGTCGTCCGGGCCAGCGCGGCGGAGAGCGCCTCGATCTCCGACTCGAGGCGGTGGGCCTCCCGAAGGCGGGCGGTGGATGCCTCGTCCTCGAGGTCGAGGGTGTGGCGCCCCAGGATGTCGATGAAATTGCGCGACCTCGCCCGTTCCGCATAGTGAAGCGCGGCCGCCACGTCCCCCTTCTCGAGGAGGAGGGAGACCATCTCTTCGTAGAGGGAGAGCTTGTCCTCGAGGAAGCCGCTTCGGGCCGCTTCCCCCTCGACCTGGGCCCGCAGGCGTTCGACGATCCCGATCGCCTCCCGGAAGCGGGAGAAGGCCCGATTGCGATTCCCCCCCTGCCGGTCGAGCTTGCCGAGCGCGTAGAGGGCCCGCCACTGGAACTCGGGGAGATAGGCGTTGCGGGTGATCTCGAGCGTCTCGGTGTAGGCGGCCGTGGCAGCGCCAAGGTCTCCCGAACGCTCCAGCACGATCCCAAGGGCGTAGAGGGCGTTGACGAGGTTGTAGACGTCGTTCACCTCCCGGCTGATCGCGATCGCGGTCTCGAGCGCGCGGCGGGCCTCGTTCAGGCGCCCCCGGCGCAGGTCGGTGACGCCGATGTTGCGCTGATCGTAGGCCTGTCCGAGCCGGTCATGGAGCGCTTCGTCGATCTCGAGCGCGCGGCGGAACGCCTGGAGCGCTTCGGTGAATCTCCCCCCCTCCCGGTGGATGACGCCGAGGTTGTTGAGGGAGGCGGCCATCTCGATCGGGTCGTCCAGTTGCTCGGCCAGGGCGAGGGCCGCGCCGTGGGCCTCGAGGGCCCGTTGCGGATCCCCCAGGCGCCGGGCGATCAACCCCTCGAGGTTGAGCGCCTGGATCTCGATCCTCCGTTTCCCCAGGCGCCGGGCGCGTTCGATCACCCGGCGCTGGAGGTGCTCGGCCCGGCTGTAGCGTGCCTCGTACCAGGCGAGATTCGCCTCGTAGAGGTCGGCCTTGAGGGTGATCTCCTCGATTCCGGGAGCCAGGGCGCGCGCGCGCGCGATCTCGGCGGCCGCGCCCGTGTAATCGCCGACTCGCTGACGGGTGAGGGAGAGTTTGAGGTGAAGGAGTGCCTCCTTCTGCGGGTCGTCGAGTTGCTCGTAGAAGTGGAGGGCCTCCCGGTAGGCCCGTTCGGCCAGGGTGTAGGCACTCAGGCGAAGATTGTAGATCCTGCCGATATCTTCGGCCTGTGCCGCGGCGAGGGGGAGGAGGCCCGCTTCCTGCGCCAGGGCCTTGCCCGCTTCGAGCATCTCGAGTGCGCGGCGGTAGTGACCGTCCCGTTCGTGGATCTCCGCCATCCGGGCGAGGAGATCGACCTGCTGCGCCGTCGATCCCTCTTTCTGCACGTAGCGGTAGGCGGCCTCGAGGGCCGCGAGGGCCTTGTCGTACCTTCCCTGTCGTGCGTAGAGGAGGGCGAGCGATTCGCGTTCCCGGGCCGCGGTACCCCGATCCCCCTGCGCCTCGAGGAGTGCGATGTAGCGTTCCTGATGGAAGATCGCACGGGTATCTTCGTGCAGATTCGCCAATGCCTCGACGAGTCCGGAGTAGAGGATGGGCAGGATCCTGGGCAAGACCTGGCGGGAGAATTTCTCGTCTTCCCGCAGATAGGTGATATCGACGAGCGTCCGCTCGAAAGCCGCGACCGCTTCCCGCCACGCTTTCCGCTGGAATGCCCGAACCCCGGCGCGCGAGTCCTCCCGGAAACGCCGGCGGGCGAAACGCCGGCTCTCCCGCGCATCCATCCCGGCGAAACCGATCACGAGAAAGGGAGTCTCCGGAAAGGACGCCGCCGCGATCGTCACCGCTTCCGCGACCGAACGCTCCGGGAGTTCGGGGTAGAAGCGGCTCAGGAAACGCTGGCGTGCCGCAGGATCGAGGGGAATCCGCTCGAGCATGAGCGTCGGCGCGCCGGCGGCCACGAGGAGATGGGAGAGGAGGAGGAGATCACGAGCCCGGGCGTCGTCCCCTTCCGGAGCGATGACATCGGAGAAGAGGAGGAGGTGGGAGCGCAGCGAGAGGGCGGGGAACTCCCACGCCTGGAGATCCGAGGTGCCCCGCCCGTTGTCGGGAAAGCGCAACGCCGACTTCGCGGGGAAGACCGGATGCAGGGAGAGCGGCATCTCGATCTGAGCGATCCCTGCCTCTGCCACCCGCTCCCGAAAGATTCCCTTTCCCGTGCCGGGTCCGGTCACCGCCTCGGAGAGGGGGAGCACTCGCCCCAGGGCCTCGACGTACCCGGAGGGGAGTGGCTTGCGCAACGCATCGGAAACGGCGAAGAGGAGGAAGGGACTCCGGTTGATGTTCCTGGCCCGGTTCGCCGCGACGAGAAGGGTCGCGCTCGGGAGATGGACCACGCCCCGTCCCTCCCCCAGGGGCTTGCCCCTTACCGGAAGACGTGGAAAGTCGAGGCGCCAGAGCGCCCGATCGGGAACGACGTAGAGCCGTTCGATCCCGGCCAGAACCTCTGCAACGGGACCGAAGAGGAGGTCTCCGGGTGCCCGCGCATGGAGCACCCCTTCGATCGGAACCTCGACGACGTATGTGAAGCGTTGCTCCCTCGTCAGGAACCAGACGAGGATCCGATCGGAGAGGAGGAAGAACTTGACGAGCGCCGTTCGCTCCGGAAGGAGCGCCCGAATCTCCCCACTCCCCGCGGCCTCTCCCGAGAGGAAGGGGAGGAGTGCCGGCGCCCGCTCTGGAAGTGCCTCGAGGAAGGCGTGATACGCCGAAAGGGCCGCCTCCGCCCCGGCCCGGGCCTCCCCCTCTGCCGAACCGGCGCGGTGGAGGCGGGCGAGCGCCTTCGCCACGTCCCGCTCCCGCGCCCGCCCCTCCCGGAAGAGGGCCCGTAGCTCAGGATCGGCAAAGGATAGATCGGACTCTCGAAGCGCGAAGACGATCTCACGGGCGAGATGGAGTTCCGAGGCCCAAAAGGCATTTTCCGGTGATGCAGGCCAGAGCACAGCGACGAGACGTTCGTAGAGTTCGCGGATCCGTGTCCGATCTCGCCATGCCGTTCTCGGGAGGACCAGGGACGGGGGATAGAACTCCAGCGCTCGCACCGCCGCGGAGAGGTGTTTCCGAGCGACGTCGGCAGGGAGGAAGCGGGCCAGCTGAACCTCGACCTTCCATCGCAGGTGGGGCAGATGCCACGTCCTTGCAAGATCGAGGGCGGCTTCGAGGTCGGAAACGATCCGCGTCTTCGCCTCGTCGGAGAGGGGGCCTTGCCGGGCCGTGAGGAGCGCGCGGTTCATCAGGAGGGCGGCCTCTGCCGCCGGCGCTGCGCCCTGTTGGCGCGCGAGCGCCAATGCCCGCTCGAAATGGTTCCGGGCTTCGGCGAGGAACGCTTCCCGCTCCTCTCTCAGACGCGCCATTTCCGTTTCGAGTTCGCGGAGGGCGGCCGTGACGGCCGCTGCGAGGTCTTCCCCGCTTCTCCCCTCGTGGGGGGGCGCCTGCCGGGGCATTCCCTGCCATCGTTCGGCGAGACGGACGAAGAGGCCGCCAAGGTTGTTTTCGATCGCGATTCGATCGAGGGGGGGAATGGGGGAGCGCGTGCTCTCCGCCCCCATCGCAAAGCCGGACTTCGAGCCGGGGGAGAGGAATTCCAGGGCCTCCTCCTGGCGGGCGATCGTCTCCTGGAGTGTGGCAAGGTCCACCGTCGGGTCTTGCAGCGCAATTTTGCCGAGGTTGACCGTATTGACGAGGATTCCGCGGACGTTTTCGAGCTGCCGGCAGAGGTCGAGCGAGGCGAGGAAATCGGTACGGGCCGTGGCGAAGTCGTGGAGCTGATCGGCCAGAACGCCGAGGTTGTTGAGGATCCGTGCGCGTTGGGTGAGGATCGCCAGATCCTCCGTATCGATGGCACCGGCGTTCCGGATCGAAAGACGTTTCGCCAGAAACCTCCGCGCCTTCGGGTGGCTTTCGAGCTTCCGGTCGAGGAGGCGGAGTTTCTCCCTCAGAAATTTCTGGGCGTTCTCGTAGTCCTCGAAGCTCTTGTAGATGTTTCCGATGAAGGTGAAGACGAGGGCCAGTTCCCCCCGTTCGTCGAACCCCTCGGCGGCCTCGGAGGCTGCGGTCGTGTCGCTGCCCGTGACCGTGGTTTCGATGTCGAAGCGTCCCCCTTTGCGTGCCTGGGCCTTGATCCCATAGGCGGTGAGGGCATCGCGGCTTTCGAAGAAGTGATCGAGCGCTGCGGTGAAGCGCTCCGCGTCCCGATCGCGCGTGCCTGCGAAGTACTCATTGATCGCGATGTTGCGAAGCGCCTGCGCCTCGAGGTCGTGGCGTCCGAGTTTCCGGTTGAGCTGGAAGGCCTTACGGAAGTACTCGATCGCCTCGGGGTAGCGTCCCGCATCCTGCTCGTTGAGCGCCAGTCGGGTGTAGAGGACGATCTGCTCCCCGATCGGTTCGTTGGCTTCCGCGTATTCGATCGCCCGCTTGAAGTAGGCGGCGGCCTCGTCGTAGCGTTCGAGGTGGAAGGCCACCCGGCCGAATTTCCGGTAGAAGGCGAATTCCCGCCGGGGATCGAGGAAGGGGACGCCGGAGGCCAGTCGGCGGTGATAGTAGTGGTAGGCCCGCCGGTAGGCCTCGAGGCGGAAGTAACCGTTGCCCATGTTGAGGTAGAGATCGGCCGCATCCCGGGGACGGGGAGCATCACCGAGGAGGACGAGCGCCCGGGCATACGATTCGAGCGCCTGTTCGAGCGTCGGAGCGGGGGGTTCCTTCTCGAAGAGATCGAGCGCCATCCCCAGGAGGAGGCGAGCGTAGCCGAAAAAGCGGTTCTCCCGCTCCGCGATCGTACGGGCCAGCCGGTCCTTCTGTTCGAGGAGCCATCCGAGCGTCTGGTGGGGAAAGGGGGAGAGGGGGTCGAGACGGATCGCATGCGTCACCTCTGCGATCGCCCGGTCGATCGCGGCAAGGGCTGCCTTGGGATCCGCATCCCCTTCGATGGCGGGATCGTAGGTCATCAGGAGGCCGATCGTGTAGCGGAAAGCGGGGTTTTCGGGGTGTTGCGCCGCAAGGCGCCGGTATTCGGCAAGGGTTTCCCTCTGTTTGTGCCGGGGGACCGCGCAGGCGACGATGCCGCGGTGTGCCGCCACGATCCGGTCGTCGAAGGCGATCAGTTCGCGATAGATTCTGGCCGCGCGTCCCCACTCCCGGAGGTTGCGTTCCTTCTCCGCGGCGGCGAGCGCCGCATCGATGTAGCCTTGCCTTGCGCGTTGCCGGATCTCCTCCGGGAAGTCTCCCGCCTCGTACATCCGGCGGTAGAGGGCCATCCGCTCGCGGTCGTTCCCCTCCCGGGCCAGGATCTCGGCGAGTTTGAAGTAAGCGTCCGCGGCCTCCTCCGTTTCGGAGGGGAAGTTGGAGATCGTGGCCTGGTAGGCACGTTTCGCCTCTGCAAGGCGTCCCGTGGCCGCATAGAGGTTGCCGATCTCGTTTTGCGCCAGGGCCGGGAGGATCGGCAGATCCGCCTGGAGGGAGACGAATTCCCGCAATCTGGCGAGACGCTCCTCGAAGCGCTCGGAGAGATCGGCGAGGGCCACGAGCCGCCGGGCGGCGGCCCGGCACCATTCCGGGGAGGCCGCGTAGTCGCGGATGATCCCGAGATAGGTCGCCGTAAGCTGGGCTTCGTCGCCGACGAGGCGGAAGATGTCCCCCCGGGCCAGACGGGCGGCCGCTGCCTCGTCCGGCGCATCGGACGCATAGGGGAGCACGGCCTCGTAGTCGGCGAGCGCACCGGCGTCGTCGTTCATCGCGCGTCTCGTCTCCCCCTTGGCGAGTTGAGCCGCCGCCTTCACCCGTGGGAAGGGGGAAGCGGCGATCAGCGCGGAGAGGGCTTCGAGTGCCGCGCTCCCCGCTTCGGGAGAGAGATCCCGCCGGCCGACCGCCTGGCTCGTCACGCCATGGCGGAGTCGGATCTCCATGACCCTTGCCAGACCCGCCGTCTGCGTCTGGGGGATCTGCTGGATGATCTCCGAGAGGATCTCGAGCGCGCGTTTCTGGTCGCCGAGTTCCTCGAAACGCCGGGCCATCGCCAGGCGTGCGCGGGCGGCCAGCGTCGTGGGATCCCGGGCCGGGCGGAGAAAGTGTGCCGCGTTGCCTCCTGCGACGAGCCGGTAGAGGTGGATCGCCCGGTAGGGCTCCCGGGTCGCTTCCGCCCGCGCGAAGAGTCGTTCCGGCGTGGGGAAGCGCAACGCCAGATCGTTTCCGGCCAGTCGCCAGATGTCGGCGCCGATCCTGTCGAAGCGCGTGAAGTAGAGATCCCCGCCGCCGAGCGTGGGGAAAAAGACCCCTTCCCCCGAGTCGGTGACCGGTTCCGCGGGAGGGGGAGGGGTGCCTTCGAGATATTCGGAACGAAAGGGGATCCGCCACACCGAGGGACGGTCGAAGAGGTCGATCGTTCCGTCGAGGTTCGTGTCGTCCGCGTAGCGGGTGAAGAAGAGGCGCTTGCCCCCGTTCCCCCAGTGGGGGAAGGCGTCGAGCCGATCCGTCACGTCCACGAAGATGCCCGTTTCGAGATCGAGGAGCGCGACGACCCCGCCGGAGCGTTCCCCCTGTCCCATTCGGAAGCGGGTGAAGGCGAGGTAGCGTCCATCGGGGGAGGGGGCGGGTTGTCCCCCCCCTGGCGGTCCGACCGGCTCGACCTGGCGGGTTGCCAGCTTCATCCGCATGATCCTTCGTCTTTCCCCCTGCCCGGCGGTGAAGAAGCACGATGCTCCGTCGGGCGCATAGACCGGCGAACGTTCCGCGCGTCCGGCCGAGGTGAGTCGTCGGAGTTCCGGCTCGGAGCGTCCGGAGACCCGGGTGATGCGGGCCTCGTAGATATCCCCCAGAACGTCCTCGCGCATCGAGGTGAAGAGGAGGCGCTCCCCATCGGGGGAGAAGGCGGGCTCCGTATCGGTGGCCGCGCTGAAGGTGAGCCGCCGTGCCCCCCTTCGCACACCCGGATCGAGGGATTCGAGCCAGATGTCGAGGTTGCCGGAGCGATCCGAGACGTAGGCGAGACGTCGGCCATCGGGCGAGAGGGCGGGGAGGAACTCGTTCTCCGGGCTCGTCGTGACCCGGCGCGGTCTGGCGAGGGGGCCGGAGGAAACACCGCTCCCCCCTCCTTCCCCCTCATCGGTGGTGACGAGATCCCCCCTCCGCTTCACGCAGGCACAGCAAAAGAGGAGGCCCGTGCAAAGGAATGCCGTGACGGCACGTTGCATCGTGGGGGGGATCTTCCCGATCACCGGAGCTTCAGCACGACGTACTTCGTGAAGGACCCATCCTGGACGAGGAGGAGGATCGCACGACCCGAGATCGCCTCTTCGAGCAACTCGAAGAAGGTCTTCGTGTCGGGGACCGGTTTGCGGTTGAGTTCCCGGATGAGCATCCCGGGGCGAAGTCCGTTGACGTGTGCGAGGGTTCCGCGATAGACCTCGGAGACGACGACCCCACCGGCGGTGTCGTAGCCGAGGCGATCGGCGAGTGGTTTCGTGAGGTCGGTGACCATGAAGCCGAGGTGTTCCATCATCTCGATCTGGCGCGCGGTCGGCTCGTAGGGTTCTTCGAGGGGGGAGGGACGAACCCGTTTCCTGATCCGCTTTCCATCCCGGAAGACGACGATCTCGACCGGCTTGTCCGGTTCGGAGAGCGCAACCATGTTCCGGAAGTGGGCCGGGCTCTCCACCCGTTTTCCGCCGTAGGCGAGGACGACATCACCGCGACGGAGTCCGGCCTCGTCCGCCGGGGAATCGGGGACGACCTCGACGATGAGGACGCCTTCATTCGTGTCGAGGCCGAGGGAGGCGGCGATCTCGCTGGTGAGTTCCTGGATCGTGACGCCGAGGTAGCCGCGGGTGACGCCACCGGCGTTGACGATCTGGCGTTCGATCACGCGGGCCATATTGATCGGGATGGCGAAGCCGATCCCCATGTAACCGCCGCTCTTCGAGAAGATCGCGGTACTGATTCCGACGGCCTCTCCGCGGATGTTGATGAGGGGGCCTCCGGAGTTCCCGGGATTGATCGCCGCATCGGTCTGGATGAAGTCTTCGTAGTCGTTGATCCCCATTCCGCTCCTCCCCTTGGCGCTCACCACGCCGACCGTGATCGTGTGGGAGAGCCCGAAGGGGTTGCCGATGGCGATCACCCACTCCCCGACCTCGAGCCGGTCGGAGTCACCCATCGGCAGGACGGGGAGATCCTTCCCATCGATCTGGATGACGGCCACGTCCGACTCCGGATCGCTGCCGATGAAGGTTGCGGAGAATTTGCGTCCGTCGTAGAGGATGACCTGGAAGCGGTCTCCTTCCCCCACGACGTGGTGGTTCGTGAGGATATACCCCTTCGGGGAGACGATGAAACCGGAACCCTGCCCGATCTCGACGTAGCGTTCGTCCTGGCGCCGGGGGAGGCGGTGGCGGAAGAAGCGCTCGAAGAACTCCTCCGCGAACATGTCGAAGGGATCGTTGGAGTATCGGGGGGAGCGGCGCCATCCCGGCGTGACCTTCTTCTCCACCTTGATGAAGACCACCCCGGGGATCGCTCTCTTGGCCACCCGGGCGAATGCCTTCGAGGTTCGCTCGAGCGTGGCCACGTCGGGATCTTCCGTCGCATGGAGTGTCAAGGGCAAGAGCAGGAGGGTGGGGACGAGCAAGGAGAGCACCCGCAGGGGGTCTCGAAGGGAGAGGGAAGAACGATTCATCGTTGGAAGCTCCTTCGTTTCGGGGTTGTCGCGTCGTGCCTCCTCGTTCTTTCGTCGATCCCAAGAAAACCGTTTTCACCGGACCGATCGGGGGAATGCCCGCACGGGGGGAGCGCCACGCTCGATCGTCCCGCTCCTGGCGATCCTCCCCGATTCCGCACTTCGAGAAGCCACGGAGGCATCGTAGCACGCTGCCGGGGAATTTCAAGCCACTTCTCCGGGAAGGGGGGGGCGCCTCGCGGGGAGGGTTGCGTCTTCGGCATTCCCTCCGTAGAATAGGAGAAGGGGATAGGACAACGGGTGCGGGAAGGAGAATCTCTTGGACTTTCTGACGATCATCCATGGTCCGCGGGAGGGCTTCGGTTTTCCGCTCGACCAGCCGAAGACGACGGTGGGCCGGGATCCTTCCAACACGCTCTGTCTCGAGGGGCAGAAAGTCTCCCGGCATCACGCGGTCATCGTCCGCAAGAACGGCATCTGCTACATCAAGGACCTCAATTCCTCGAACGGGACCTACGTAAACGGCGAGAAGATCTCGGAAAAACGCCTCGAGCACGGCGACCGGATCACGATGGGGGGCATTCAGCTCGAGTTCCATCGGGAGTGGGAGGAGCCGGGGGGCACGGACAGGGGGAAACGCTACCCCGATGTCCGGGTCGTCAGCGACGACCGCGATCCCGATTCGGACATCCAGCTCTCCGTATCGAGCCTCGAAGCCAAGGCGCTTCTCGACAGGACCCTCCCCGAAGGGGATCTCGAGACGCTCCAGAAGGCGCACAAGAACCTGATGACGATCTACGAGATCAACCGGTTGATGCAGGAGTTCAGCATCGAGGACCTCTTCGACCGGATTCTCGATCTCATCTTCGAGGTGATCGGGGCCGACCGCGGTTTCATCATGCTCCTCGAGGAGGAGACGGGGGAACTGATCCCCAAGGCCGTGCGCCAGGGGAAAAAGGAGGAAGTGCTCGAACCGGGCGAAGGCAAGGAGGGGAAGCGCTCGATCACGCTGAGCAAGACGATCATCAACCACGTCCTGGAGAGCGGGGAGTCGGTGATCACCAACGATGCGATGCACGACCAGCGCTTCCAGGAGGGCAAGAGCGTCCTCAACTACCAGATCCGCTCGGCGATGTGCGTCCCGTTGCGCAGCCGCACGAAGATCCTCGGCATCATCCATCTCGACGATTACGGCTATTCCCGCTACACGAAGGAAGATCTCCAGCTCCTGACGATCATCGGCTTCGAGGCGGGGGTTGCCGTGGAGAACGTGGCCTTGATGGCGGAGAACCTCCGCAACGAGCGCCTGGCCGGCATCGGACAGACCGTTGCGGGACTCGCCCACTACGTCAAGAACATTCTGAACGGCATCAACGGGGGATCCTCCCTCATCAGACTCGGGATCGAGAGTGGCAAGATGGAGGACGTCGAGGTCGGCTGGCAGGTACTCCAGCGGAGCCTGGGGAAGATCTCCGACATGGTCATGAACATGCTCGACTACGCCAAGGAACGGGAGCCGGAATACGTGTCGGCCGATCTCAACGAGATCGTCTCCTCCGTCGTCGAGCTGCTCCGTGACCGCGCCGCCGAGTCGAAGATCGCACTCGTCCAGGAACTCGATCCCCACCTTCCCGCCATCGAGATCGACAGGGTGGGGATCCACCGCGCGATCCTCAACCTCGTGACGAACGCCCTCGATGCGGTGGAGGAGCGTCCCGAGGCATGCGTGCGGGTCACCACCTGTCACGATCCGCAGCGGCAGGGGGTACGGGTCTGTGTGGAGGACAACGGCGTGGGGATCCCCGCCTCCGATCTCCCCCGGATCTTCAACATGTTCATGAGCACGAAGGGCTCACGCGGAACGGGCCTTGGGCTTCCCGTGACGCAGAAGATCGTCAAGGAGCACAAGGGCTCGATCGAAGTTCGCTCCCGTCCGGGCAAGGGATCGACCTTCACCCTCTTCCTGCCGCTCCTGCCCCCTACGAAACGGAAGCCCGCGGCCTGACACCTGGCCGGCATCGATCGGATGAACGCGGAACGCTCCCCTGCCCCCTGCGAAACGGAAGCCCGCGGCCTGACACCGGTGGGATCGTGAGGGGAGGGGGAACTTCGGCTCAGGGCTTCTTCGTCCCCTTGTGCAGTCTCTCCCCTTCGGTGGCGAGCAGTTCCGCGAACGCTGCAAGCGCGTCGTGCGTGGAGAGGATGCCGATCACGCTCCCCTTCTTGTCGATGACCGGGATGGCGCCGAACTTGTGCGCAAGGAAGAGCTTGAGCGCCTTCTCGAGCGGATCGCCCGGCCGAAGCGTCTTGACCGCGGTCGTCATCACGTAGCGCACCTCGTAGTCCTCGTCGAGGCGGTAGTAGTCGTCCCAGCCATCTGGTTCCTCGGTGATGTCGGGCCGCCGAAGATCGCGGTCGGTCACGATGCCGACGAGTTTTCCCTCCTCCTCCACGATGAGATGACGCACTCCCTCCCTGCGCATCCGGAAGAAGGCGGAACGCACCGAGTCGTCCGGAGAGATCGAGAAAGGATTCGGCGTCATCCACGCCCCCACGCTCCATTTGTCTTTCCGTTCCTGCATCCCTGACGCTCCTCGTTCCCTTTCGTTCCGGACGAGGCACGATCGGAGGGATCTCCTCCACTTTCCCGGTCGAGCCTCATGGGGGCGTGGCCCCCTACCGATCGACGCTTCGACTTGCCGATCGGCTGGAACCGCCCCCCTCGATGTCCCCGGGAATTCCGCCACGATCGCTCCCCGCCGGTATCGGATTCAGATTCATGCACGACGCAACTCTGCAACAGCCATACCAGAAGGGACAGGATCTTTCCGGTTGGTCGGTTCCTCCCGAGAAAGGGGGAGGAGAACCTCGAAAGGAGGGCCGAGGAGGGGGGGAAGTCGCCGATACCGGGATTGCGACATCGGGAACATGCTCCATTTGAAGCACGAACTGCGGGATTTCGAACAGGGGGCGGAGGGGGAGGGAGGGGCGTTCAGAGGATTTCGAGTGCGGCCATGAGCTTCTCGCGTGCCGTGCGGGCCACCTCCTCGAGGGTGGGGTCCCCCTCTCCGGCGATCATCTCGATCGGATCGATGGCGGAGACGACCGTTTCCCCTCCGTCCCCCTCGTAGACGATCACGTTGCAGGGGAGCAGGAGGCCGATCTCGAGGTTCGTGGAGAGCGCCTTGTGCGCAAGGGGGGGATTGCAGGCGCCGAGGATCTTGTATTTCCGGAAATCGACGTCGAGTTTCTTCTTCAACGTCTCCTTCACATCGATTTCGGTCAGGATGCCGAATCCCTGCTTCTGGAGCGCTTCGGGAACCTTGGCGAGGGCTTCCTCGTAGCTCATCTGGACGGTCTTTCGGATGCCATAGTTCTTCATCGTGTCTCCTCCTTGCTGCCTGCGGGGGAGCCGCAGACGCTCTCGTCGTGGGTTCGATCGTTTCCGGGTGTCGATTCCGCCGACCGGCGGGGGTGGGGGACCGCTCAGGTCGGAACCCCGAGGCGGGGGAAGAGCCAGAGTTGGAGGAAGAGCCACCCCCCGAAGATGGCCAGGAGTGTCAGGATATCCTTCATCTATGCCTCCTGAAGTTCGTGATCGTGGCGTCAGGGGAGGGATTTGGCCCTCGAGGATCCGTTCATCCCTGCTCGGGGTGCTTCGTTTCTCCGAGCATTCCCCTTTCTCGACAAGGGAAAAGCAACTTCCGTTCCCTCTTCTTTCTCTCGGCATTCCTCGATCTTTCCTCCCCGAGCGGGGTTGCCCCTGTTAACCGTACCCGGCTGTTACCCCCCGTCGGTGTTGCCTCCATGAACGATCACGGCGGATCGGGGATCGGGGGATACCCGGATCTCCGGGCAAGGAGATGGACTGCACGGGGTTGGACCGGTAGCGCCTGCGGGTACTTGATCGTTCCCTCCCCCTTGGGTTATCATGCCTTGTCGAGAAACGCACAGTTGAAAGCGCGCATCTCCTCCCACCGGTGCGTTTCAGGGCCGTCGTCCCGGGTGGGACGGGGGGAAGGGGGGAGGAGAACACCTTCGTCATCGCGATCCCGGTTTGCGGGAAGCGAATCCCGAAGGGGTGAACGGTAACGACCGGATTCCCCCTGCCCCTTTCCGGTGTCTCCGCACAGCGCCGGCGGGGCAAGGGGAGAAGGAAGGACAGATGCAGCAAAAACGAAGAACCATCCTCGACTTCGGCAAGATGAAGCGAGAAGGTGAGAAGATCTCGATGATTACGGCATACGACTACCCGACGGCACGGATTCTCGATGCCTGTGGCGTCGATATGCTTCTCGTGGGCGATTCGCTCGGCATGGTCATCCAGGGGCTGGAGAATACCCTCCCCGTCACGCTCGATGAGATCATCTATCACACGAAGGCGGTCTGTCGCGGTGTGACGCGGGCCTTCGTGGTGGCGGACATGCCCTTTGGCTCCTACCAGAACTCCGTGGAGGAGGGGAAGCGCAGCGCCTTTCGCCTCATCAAGGAATCGGGAGCCCAGGCGGTCAAGCTCGAGGGGGGGCGGAACGTGGCCTCCACGATCGCCGCGATCACCGACATGGATGTGCCGGTGATGGGGCACATCGGGCTCACCCCCCAATCGATCCACCGCTTCGGTGGGTTCCGGGTGCAGGGACGGAGCAACGGGGCCCGGCAACGCCTCCTCGAGGATGCCAGGGCCGTGGAGGAAGCCGGCGCCTTCTCCGTCGTCCTCGAGGGGATGCCTGGCGACCTTGCCCGGGAGATCACCGAGAGCCTCTCGATCCCCACGATCGGGATCGGTGCCGGGCTCCACTGCGACGGCCAGGTGCTCGTCTTCCACGATCTCGTCGGCATGTTCGATGGCTTCACCCCGAAATTCGTCAAGCGCTACGCGAACCTGAGTGAGGTGATCACCAAGGCGGTCCGGCACTACGTGGAAGAGGTCAAGGAGGGGGCCTTCCCGGGGGAGGAACACAGCTATTCCTGAGACCGGTCCCGGGCTTCGTCTGGGGAGTGGGGAAGGTCCTTGGCGAAATCGTCGAGTGCCCTGACCGCCCGTTCGGTCAACCAGCGTGAAAGGGCGACGAGTTCCCGGAGGGCCTCGGTGCTCCGCCAGGGGGCCAGGAGGTCGAGGGAAACCCGGCCAAAGAGGAGGACCCCCCCCGGGATGAAGGCGGCATCGAGAAGATCTTCGGAGAGGGGGGAGAGGAGGGAAAGCGCAAGCGAGAAGGCCGTGGCCGAGCGAACCCCCTTGACCGGCATTTCGAGCTGGAGGGCATGTCCCCGTCTGCGGAAGGGGATCGGCGACTCGAAGCGCTCTTCCCCCAGACGTACGCCATCCGCGCTGTGACGGCGCATCCCGAAGATCTGCTCTTCGATCTCCCCCACCACCTCCGCCGCGGTGAGCGTCACCTCCTCTTCCTCGAGGCGGAGCGTGAGGGTCTTTCGCCAGAGGACCTCCGCGTCGTGGAGGGAGACGCTGCGTATCGGCCGGGTGAAGGTGGGGGTCGGGTGCGGGGTGAGCCGTCCCGCCTCCTCGAGGAGGAAGGCCTCCCGCCCTTTGCCGACGATCCGCCCCGGCACGAGGAGGGGGGCGATCCCCTCGGGGGGATGCGCGATCACGCCCTCGAGGCCGCGCGTCCAAGGTTCCCCTTCTCCCCCCCTTTCGGGCGGGAGGAGGGTTGGATCGATCCAGGTGTCCCGCACGAGACGATCCTCCCGAAGATCCCAGAATTCCCGAACCTTTGCGGCGGGGAAGCGCTCGAGGAACGCCGCGACGCGCGCCTCCCCAAAGATCTCCCGGAGGGTGGAAGCCGCGGCGGGCTCGCAGCGGCGAAGGTGTTTCGTGACCCGCGCCTCGTCGAAGGGGAAGGGGCGGAAGGTCCGCGCCACCCGTGGGATATCGATATCGAGGAGCGCCTCGGAGAGGGGATCGGGGGAGACGAGGTGGAAGACCCCGTGCATCTTCTTCCCCGATACGCTCCCGAAGTGCCGGCTCTCCCCTTCCACGACATCGAAGAGGGGAAAACCGCCCGTCAGAAAGGTGACCTCTGCGCGGAGGGGATCACAGGCCCCCGCAGCACTCCCCTCCGAGACCGGGGGGGGAGGCTGCAGCGAAGGGGGGGATTCGAAGAGGGTACCCACGGGGGGGTGACGCTCCGGAAAGGAGAAGGGGGCGGGCGCGTCGAGATCCCAGGTCGCATAGGTCCGGATCCCCGCCTCGTGGAAGGGAAGTCGGGAGAGGGGGTGCGGATCGGGACGGGTGGGGAAGAGGAATCGAATCCGCCGCTTGCACTGCGGCGCAGCGGTGCAGGGGAGCATCTCGATCCGCTCCATCCCCGTCAAGATCCGGACCGCATCCACCCCGAAACCGGCCCTGGCCGAAAGCGCGACCACGAGTGACATCTGCCGCGCTTGTTCCTGCCGAACGCGAAGCCGCAGGCGGTGGAGGAGGAGCCCGAGTTCCGCCAACGCTTCCGGGGCATAGCCATCCACGTCATCGACGACGACGAGGGAGAGGGCCTCGTGGAAGGCGCGGCGTAGCCGGGCGGTCTGCTGTGGGTCCCCCCGTGTTGCCTCGGAAAGATCGTGTTCGAGTTCCCGAGGGGTCGTGAGACGCAGAAGGGGCATGCGCCCCTCGGCGAAGAGATCGACCCCTTTGCCGGCGCCAGCCTCTTCGAGCGCTGAATCGAGCGAGCGGGGGAGGCTCCATCGGAGGCTCGAACGCCGGACGACCGTGTCGAAGCGCTTGAATCGTCCCGCTGCCCGCGTCCGATCCGGCTCGATGAAGAGGACGTTCCGGTTCACCTCCAGGGCCACGGTGAGCGCCAGGGCGAAGAGGAGGGTGCTGCGTCCGCTCCCGTAGGCCCCCTGCAGGAGCAGCGCCGCTTCCCGTTGGGGGGTGTCGTGCATTTCGGCGAGCATCCCGGCGAGGCGCGCGACCCCGGCCTCCTGGTGCTGCCAGGGAGGACCGCCGAAGAGGAGAGGGGAGAACTCCTGGAGGAGGGGGGAGGTGAAGGGAACCCGCCCCTCGACACCCCGTTGGGGATCGAGTTCGCGTCGGGGCTCCCGGATCTCGTAGCCCGCCTCGTCGAGGAGGCGCTCGAGCTTGTCGAGGGGGGAGGGGACGGCCGGAGCTTGCTCCGTATCCTCCTCCGGTTCCTCGGCCTCGGCCTCGACCGGGGCCTTCCCCCGGGCGTAGAGGGTGGCCAGGGCCCCCAGGGCGAAGATCTCCCCCGCCACCCAGGAGGCTGGGGAGAGGGGGAAACTCTTGCGCACGATCCCCACGAAGGCGATCACGACCACGAGACTCCACCCCCACGCCACGAAGCGGAACCACCGCCGGAAGGAGGGATCGATCCGCCACGGATCGAGACGACCGGTGAGCCCGATCGAGGGGTGACCGGCGAAGGCCCCCCGGTGATCGGCCGCGCAGACGATCCGCCACACCCCCCAGACGATGAGGAGATCGACGAGGAGGAAGAGGGCCTGGTAGAGGGGGAGGGCAACCCGGGGAACGTGGGCCAGGGGAACGAGTTTCGCGAGCACGGGGAGGCGCCCGATCGTCCGGATTTCGAGTTCCCCCCCCAGGAGGAGATCGACGAGGAGGCCGAGGAGGAAGATCCCGAGGAAAGAGACGGTGCCCAGCGCCCAGGCGATCCCGCCGGCCGGGCGCGTGCGCCCGCGGGAGGGGAGCCAGACCAGGCCGACGAGGAGCAGGGCGCCCAGCAGCCCGCCGCCGAAGGCGAGCACGAAACCGAACGTGCCGCTCATCGTCAAAGCGACGAACCAGGCCAGGAAGGTTTCGAGGAGTTCCTTCACGATTCCTTCCTCCGGAGAGGAATCGGCCCTCCCCCCTTGGCCGGGGGGATCTCTCCCCCTTCCCCTGCGGATCGACCCTCCGCGGCATCCCTCCTCGCGCCTCCTGGAAGGGAAGCGGTCTCTCCTCCCCCTTCGACCGGCAATGCCGCCTCATCGATGTCATAGACGACGGTGAGTCGATAGGTACGATTCGGCTCCTCGATCGAAATTTCCTCCCGCGCCGTTCCGCGCTCCGAGAATGAAGAGAAGGCGGGGGGGATGAGCGTGACCTCGATCCCCCGGAAACCATCCGGGTCGCGGTGTTCGACGATTTCGAGGGGGAGGGAGAGACGCTGCGTCTCGTTACAGAAGGTCTCGAACGCCGCAGCGACATGGCGCTTGATCTCTGGGTCGAGGGAGAAACGTTCACCGGTCACGACGGAACGGAAGGGACGCCGGGCGAACGCATCGAGGAGACCGGGATCGGCATAGGGGGGGAAATGGCGCCATTGCGGGGAGAAGAATTCCCGCCGGAACTCGCGTTCCCCCTCGATCGGGTCCGGAGGATCGTCCCCCTCGTAGAGACGGGGAAAGAAGCGGGGGGGACAGAGGAACCTCCGGAGCGTCGTTTCGGGAAGCCGGATACCGGTGGGATCGAAGGCGCCTCCCTCGAGATGGCGCGCGCCGCGTTCCTCGAGCCTGCGGCGCATTCCCTCTCCCTGGCGGATCGCGCTGCGCTCCAGGTGTTCGAGGGCGTCCCGCTCCCGCAGCACCCGCCGTTCGAGCGCCCCCTCGATCCGGATGATCCAGAGGTCCCGGGCAAAGGAGACGCGGTGCCAGATATGGCCCAGGAGTCCCCCCCCCTTCGAGAGGACACTCCTCTGGAGGATCGTGCCGAGACGGCCGGGAGCCTTCCTCTGGGTCAGCGAAGAACCATCACCGATCAGGTCGTAGAGGGGGGCGCATCCCCATTCGAGGACGAGATGCCCGAGATAGCCAAGGAGGAGAAGGGTGAGGAGCGCAGCCGCCGTATGGGAGAGGAAGGAACGCTCAATCCCGAGTGCAGCGGAGAAACGCTCGAAGAGGGGCGCCAGGAGGGGAGCGGAGAAGAGGGTCGTCAGGAACGCCAGGGGGAGGCCGAAGAAGCAGAGGGTGGAGAAACGGGGTTTGGCCGCGATCGCATCGCAGAGTTCCTCGTAGCCCTGCCGGTAGGCCTCCCAGCGGGGGCGGGGGGGGAAGCGCTCGAGACGGCGATGCGCCGAACCCTTCTCCGCGGCGATCTCCCTGGCGAAGCGTTCGACCCGTTTGCGGCAGCGATGGACCCCTTCATCCGGTTCCGGCGCCTCTTTCGGCTTCCGTGCGCCTGCGCCCTCCTCTCGCACGCCGATTCGCCGGTCGATCGTTGCGGCGAGATCGCGAACCGCATCGAGGAGGGTGGCGATGCCCCGTTTTTCGACGACCGCGATGCTCTCGTCGATCAGGAGGTATTCGCTCCGATCGAGCGCGGTGTCGAGGCGTTCGAGGTTGGCTTCGTGCCAGTGGGGGGTATAGAAGGCGGCGACGCGTTCCCGAGGCTCGAGGAGGCCTACGGGGCGGAAGCGGAACTCGGGGAGGAGTCTTGCGCAGAAATCCCGCAGATGTGCCTCGAGCGACCCCCATTCCCGTTGCCGCACGAGGGCCTCGTGGAGGGTGGCGGGGTCGGGGCGGGAGAGGCCCGAGGGCGCGGTTACCGACAGATCTCCCCCCTCCGCGGTCTTGACCGGAGAGACGCGGGCGAGGATCTCGCAGGCATACCGGTCCGCACAGTAGGCGAAGGCCTCGACCGTGGGAAGCTCGGCGCTCTCGATCATGAACGTCCCGAAGGGATCCCCGCTACGATGCTCGAAGATCCGCCGCAACCCTTCGTGATACCGGAGGTTTCCGAAGACGAGGAGACGGATGAAGGTCGCCACGAGATCCGCCTGTTCCTCGGGACGCATCGTGAACTTCGCGCTCTGGTTCTCGATGAGGAAGATGGGGGCGCAGCCCCTGCGCCGGTCGCGGAACGAAAGGAGGGGAACGGCGGCTTCGAGGTCCCCACGCTTGCGGAGAAGGGGGAGCACGAGGATCGGAAGGAGGAGGACGTCGCACCCCCCCTCGATCAGGCGGGGGATGCTCTCGAGAAATCCCTCGATCCCCTCGATCACCGCCGTCATCCAGGCCCGGGTGATCTCCGGGTCGGCCAGGTCGGCCACGAAGAAGAGATCGATCTGTTGGCGGTCGCTGGGACGCTCTCGGAACTGTACATCCCAGCGTCTCAGGTTCAGATCGAGGCGCTGGCGCAGACCCTCGGTGATCGCTCCATTCGGTTCGGGGAGGAAGGTGTCGAAGCGTTCACGTCCTTCGATCAGGCCGAAGTGGGCGAGGCGTTCGATCTCTGCTTCGATCACCTCGGTGACGTCTCTACCGATCGTTCCTCCGGCGATCAGGAGGGTGGGGTTCGGAATCATGAAGAGGTGCTCCATTCCAGACTCGATGGGCCATGGCGCCCTGCTGGCCGTCCCTACGCGCTCGTGCTCTGGAGGAGATCCTCACAGGCGCTCTTGAGTTTCTCGAGGATGGGGATCTCGTCGATCCGGGCCGTCTGGGCGTCCTGTAGCTGTCGTTTCGGGAATTTCCGGTCGAGGATCGCTTCTTCGTAGGTGGTGCGAAGGGCTTCGAGGGCGGTGCGGAGCTGTGGATCGCTCTTGAGACGCCTTTCGGTCTCTTCGAGTTTGCGGGAGATCCGTTCGGCGATCGCGGGCTCGAGTGCGTCGTAGGTCCGGAGGGCCTGGGAGAGATCACTTCCGAGCGTGTCCCCCCATCTTTCGCCGAATTTCCAGTGGTATGCGCCGTCCTGGTGGGAGACGATGCCGGCGAGGGTACCGAGGACGAAGCGGGGGGCGACGCGTTCCTCGAGGCTGCGGGCGAGGAACTCCTGGAGTCTTTCGGGGGTGAGGGGGCAGAGCCGCTTCTCGAAGGCGGCGTCGATATGGAGGGGATAGCCTCGCTCCTTGACCCCCTTGGCGTCGAGTTCCTCGTATGCCTGACGCAGCGTCTTTCGGACGTAGGGGAAATAGAAGAGGGGGACGCCGAGGGTGGCCTGGTAGAAGACGATCCGCTTGCGGTCGTGCCAGTTTTCGACCCAGCGTCCTTCGGGAGAGATCTCGCGGAGATGATCGGCCAGGGAGCCGTTCTGGTGGGGAAGGGCCTCCTGGTAGCATTCGTGGAAGGCCACGAGCGAGATCGGGCAGGGCTTCACCTCGGGGTCCTCCAGATTCTCGATCTTGGCCAGATGCCCGCTTCTCCGTTTCGCATGGCCGAGCTTCTCCCGGATGTACGCGGCGATCTCATCGGGGCCGAAGGAGAGGATTTCGCCGGCCTTCTGGCGCTTTTCGAGGACGAACCTCGCTTCGAGGAGGAGGGCTTCGTCGATGAGGAGGCCCTGTTGATCGCGGGGGGCGACATTCCTTTCCATGCCGACGATCCGGGGGCGCAAGCGTTTGCACCCGAGCTGGACGAGTTTCGCCTTGAGGGCGCGGCGGACCTCTTCTGGTGTGGGGGATTGGGTTCTTCCCCGGGGATCGAGGCGGGGGGCGGAGGCTTCCTCGATGGCGGCGAAGATTTCGGCGGGCTGGAAGAGTTCGACCTCCTTGGGGACGATCTCCGCTTCGTAGAAGGTCTTCCAGAGGCGGTTGCCCTCGAGGTCCTGGAGCGCCTCCTCGTCGAGGAAGAAGGCGTTGGCCTGCGATTCTCCCTCCGGGGGCACGCCCGAGCGCTGGAAGCGGTCGGCTTCCTCTTCCAGTTCCTCCACGAGCGCCTTGCCCAGCGACATGAGGGTACGGAAGGCACGGAGTCGTTCCATGACCTGGTGGAAGAGGGCCTCCTCGATCTCCCGTTTCGCATGGGCTTCCATGGCCCGCTGATTCGCCTCGACGACGCGGTTGAAGTCGGCGACCGCCTGCTCCCTCGTCTCGATGAAGTCGCGGTTCTCTCGCTGGAAGAGACGCTCCTTCATCGTATAGGGTGCGGTTCGGGCCAGTTCGTCCTCCCAGGAGCGGAGCCGATCGATGACCGCGGATGCGGTGGGGTCGTCGGGATTCCTGGGCTCCTGTCCATCGGAGATCGCCGTTCTGAGTCTCCGTTTGAGATCGATGAGGGCATAGCGCTGCATGAAGGGATCGGCCTGACAGCCCTTGAAGATGCGGCCGAGGAAGGTTCCGTTGGCGATGTCGTAGGTGACGGTGCGCAGATGGCGTTGGAGTCGGGCCTTCGATTCCGCGAGTTCTTCGACGAGTCGGTTCCGGTAGGGATCGAGGCCGTAGCGGTATTCCGAGAGGTCGTTCGTGGAGAGACGGCTGAGGCGGATCGCCTGGGGGATCTCCTGGAGGGTTTCGGCGACCGCGGCTTCGATCACTTCCTGGAGGGTTTCTCCCGATGGGAGGCGCCCCCCCCGGATCTTCTGGAAGATGCCCTCCCTCTTTCGATCCCGTACTTCCTCTTCCGCCTTCCGGTCGATCCAGAAGCAGAAGCGCTCGTCTTCGGCGTCGGCCTTCTCCTCCTCGGAGAGGTTCTCTTCCCCCTCTCCCTCGAGGAGTTCGACCTCTCCTTCGAGGAGGACGTAGCGGCGCAGGGCCGTCTCGGCGAAACGGAGGCCGCAGTAGAGGAGGATGTCTTCATCCGGAACGTGAAGGAGGCAGCAGCCGAAGGCGCCGTAGTGGGCGGAGAAGACCTGCTGCACGAGCCCGAGCTGATGTCGAACGAAGTTGACCGATTCGGCCTCCTGGAGACCGAGGAGGGGAGAGAAGACCTGGAAGTAGCTCGCATCGGCCACGGCATTGATCATCGAGGCGATCTTCTCCATCGAGAAATGTTTCGGGATTCCGCAGAGGTACACGATCGTGGCCGGGGCGCGATCGACGAGACGGGGCCATGCCTTCCGTGTATGGAACCGGATCTTCTTCGGGAGGGAGTGATGTCCCCCCTCGGCCGAAAGGCGCATGAAGTGGTCCGTCTCCATGAGCGCAGCGTAGCCGTTGGCCTGGATGTCCTTTTTGAGCGCGTTCTGGACCTCCGGCTCGAAGACCTCCGGATCGAAGAGGCAAAGAGCGGTGATCGTTTCCCATCCTCGCTCCTGGAGGAGGTGTTGAAGGGTATAGGCGAGGGGGAGGAACGATCCGCTCCCCGTCCCCCCGGCGATCGAACCGAAGCAGAAGATCTGGAAGTAGGCGGGCTGCCGCCTCGTGGCGTTGTTGTCCGGATCGAGTGCCCTGCCGATCGCGTCCTGGAAAGCGCGGAGGATGTCCCGATGTCCAAGCTGCAGGTCGGGATGCTCGATCCGGTAGGTGAAGGTGAGGCGTGATTCGATCCGGATCTGCCCGGCGCCCTTTCCTCCTTCGATGTGGAAGCCGTAGTCGGGGTGCATCCAGCTCGTGTAGAAGGGATCGGGGTCGAGGTAGCCCGCGCCCCGCACGCGATCCACGAACTCCTTCTTGCGGGGGATGTGGAGGAGAAAACGGTTTTCCTTGGGGATGTCGCTGAACCCTTCGAGATCGCTACGGTCGGTGTCGAAGGTGAAGAAGGCGACGGAGTTGCGCAGCGTCTCGTAGTTCCAGTTCGTCTTGAACTTCCTGGCGATCCGGTTTACCGTCTTACCCCCGGTTCCCCCCAGTCCGATGAAGAAGGTCGGGTAGATCTGATCGGCCATGGCGTATTCCTCCTGATGGCTGCCGTGGGAAAAGGATGCTCCCCGCGTTGCGATGGAGATCTCGTTCGTTGGCTCTCCCCGGTGCGTCTTGCATGGTGGCTCTCTCCATTGCCCCCATTGCCTTTCAGTGGATTTCGAAATAGCGGTGTTCACCCCCGATATCGACGCGGTAGACGGTGCCGTAATGGAGGGGGGTCGCCTGCATCGTGATCGGTTCTTCTCCTCCCCCCTCGGTGCACAGGAAGGTCTGTCCCGGCTGGAGGGTGACGAGGAGGATTCCGGAGCGGGTGGCTTCGAGCCAGGCCACGGGCGTTTCCCCCTTGGGTCCGAGGAAGTCGTCGGGACCGCCGAAGTAGAGGCGGGCGGGGGTATACCAGCGACGCCGCCCCTTCCCGTGGCCATGCAACGCCCCGAAGAGCACCTCCGTGGCGGCGGTGGGGTCCCTTTCCACGCACCCCTGCCGGGAGGCACTCCAGCAGATCGTTCGGCGGGGGGAGAATGCCGGGGGGGAGAGGAATCCGTAGAGGAGGAAAGCGCCCCCGAGCAGCGCCAGCGTCCCGAGATAGATCCGCCGATAGCAGGCGAGAAAGGGGGTGGGGTGGACCGTGTAGGAGACGGGAAGCGCGACGGGAGAGAGACACCCCTTCGGGACGATCGCGATCGCCCCGTTCCCTTCCCCCTCGGAGCGGCACCCCGCGATCTTCAGCGTGGCGAGGAGTCCACCGGCTCCGTCGGCATCGACCGCGATCGATGCGGCCGAAGGGCCGGTGAGCGCTTCCGGCCGGAACGTGATGTCGAGGGGAAGGAAGGGACGCCAGGGGGAAAGATCGATCCCTCGGGTCGCCACGCTCCCCCCCTCCGGTGTTCCGAAATCGAGCGGGAGAAGGGGGGGGAGTTCCCCCACGAAAAGATCACTCGTTCCGGAGACGAAACGGGTGTTCGGACACTCGAGGCGGGCCTGGAGCCGGTGATGCCCCTCCTCGGGCAGCGTTACGAGGGCCGTGTAGCGTCCTCCCGGCTCCGACGAGAAGGATGCGACCTCGCCAAAGCCCTCTCCCCCGGGGGACTGGGCAAAGAGGCGGCCGGTGCAGCTTTCCTGGTAGGCCGCGGAGAGGGTCTGGGGAGGGGCGCATTCGAGGCGCACGCTCACGGGGAAGGGGACATCCCCCTTCCGATGGCACGCCTCGGCCTCGAGGAAGCGAAGGCGGCACCCTTCGGGGGGGGGCTCCAGGCGTTCGATCGAGCGAAGCGGACTGCGGCGGTTCAGATGCTGCTGGTAGCGCGCCACGGCGTAGAAGACGTGTTCCCCCGGTTCCGGAAGGGAAAGACGGGTGCGGAACGCCCCTTTCCCGTCGAAGGGGAGGGGACCCCAACGCTGAAAATCGCCGCCGGGGGGGCGGTGATGGAGGGTCACCGAAACCTGCCGCAGGAACGCGGGATCGGGCACTCTTCCCCGGGAGGTTGCCAGCCGGGCCACGAGTTCCACGGTTTCCTTCCCCTCGACCCGTTGCGGATGCCCTTCCAGGGAGAGGACGAGGTCGAAGATCTGGATCACGGCCACGGAGAATTTCTCTTCTTTCCCTTCCACCTCGTAGCGCCACTCTCCGGGGGGCGGTTCCGGAATCTCCACGATCGTATAGACCTCGGGGGCGTTGGGATGACGGTGGTTCGCAAAGGAGCGGATGCGGGCGTTCTTCCCATCGAGGGCCACCGGACCGGTGGGGGAATGGAGCCCGAAGAAACGGGCCGTCTCGACCTTCCCCGCGGCGAGGAGCACGATCCGTTCGAGGTAGGGGGCGGCGGCGAAGATCTGTTCTCCACGGGCGAGCATGCCGCTTTGGTACTCCGCCCCATGGAGACGGCCGGCGAGTTTCGCGAAGACCTCCGGTAGATCCGCCGCGTCCGTCACGGCGAAGGGGATTCCTCCCGTCTGCTCGGCGAGCCGCTGCAACTGCCGGCGATGTTCCGTCTCTTTCCCCAGCGCGATCGTGAAGACCGGGATCCTGGCCGCTTGCAGCGCGGGAAGCGCTTTCTCGATCGGATCGTCCTCGTCGCAGACCCCATCGGTGAGGAAGACGATACTCGCAAGCGCCTCCGGCCGTTGTTTCTCCTTCAGTTCCGTAAGGGCGCGGGAAAGGGGGGTCGCGCAGGGGGTTTTCCCCCCATAGGAGAGGTGGTCGATGGCGGCATGGAGCGCCTCTTTCCTCCCCGCGACCGGATCCATCGGAACGACGGAGGATTGCAAGTCGAAGATGCCGATCTCGTCACGGGGGGCCGCCAGATCGACGAGGAGGTGGGCGGCGAAGTGGTTCAGGAAGAAGGGATCGTTCCCCTTCATGCTCTTCGAATGATCGAGGAGGAGGATCGTCTGGTGGGGTTGCCCCTGGGCCCGAAGTTCGCCGGCAGCGAAAAAGAAAAAGAGGAGCACACCGCACCCCAGAGCCCAAAGGTTGCGTATCCGGACGTGCATGAAACGCTCTTCCTCCCGCGGTAAGGATGCCGGCGCTACCCGCGTCCCTGCATCAGGGAGAGGGGGGAAGCGGAGAGGGGAGTCGGAACAGGGGTACTGTGGCGGGAGAGGAGGAAGTGGAGGAGAAAGAGGAGATGGACGGCAAAGAGGAGCGTAAGGAAGGCGAGGGTGGCCTTGAGGCGGGGATGGCGCCAACCCCATCCCGGCCGTCTCCGGAAGTGCTCCTCCTCTCCCCTTTTCCTGTCATCCTTCTCCGACGTTGCGTGCATTTCCCCCTTCCCTTGTGCCGCCTCGTTCTGTCGGCTCCCCTTCCGAGGCGAGGCTCGAGTCGTCCCCTTTCGTCCTGCTCGAGTCGCTCCCTTTCGTCCTGCTCCCCTCGTCATGCCCTTCCCCTGGGAGCGACGGAAGGTTACGATAGCATGCTTCGATCGGAGCGGTCAAGGTTTTTTTGATGAGGCGGCAGGGCAATCGCATTGAAAATCCTCATGATTCGCGGAATCCGCATGGTATCGGAGCATCGGGCACGAAAGGGGTGGAACGCATTACCGACCAGACGCCGTGGAGAGCGGCGACTGTCATGTGGGAACTCCCTTGCTTTCGAGATCCTACGGGATTGCAGATCTTATCGGGAAATTTGATGCGATTGCCCTGGGCGATGAGATTCGGGCTGGTTGACAATACCGGGGATCTCGACTAGAATTGGGCGTTCTTTCCAGGAATTGCACCACGCCTCCCTCATGGAGGGATGGGGATGGAGACTTCACCGCGTGGCCGTCGGTTCCGTGGCTGTGTGGCCAATGACGCGCATCTTCCCTTTCCGCTCCGGGCGGAGGTCGTGATCGTCCTTACCCCTGCAAGAGAGGAGAATCGACCATGCTCGAGAAATTGACGGAGAGACTCCTGCATCGGCTTCCCGCGGAACGTGTGGAGGCGCACTGTGACGGTCCCTGTGGGGTCTACGACCCCGCCTCGGCGAGAATCGCCGCGGAAGCGGTCCTCTCGATGACGAAGAAGATCCTCGATCTCACGCCCCCCGATCCGGGGGATGCCAAGGCGCTCGTGGCCTACCACAACACGCTCTCGCGCTACATCGCGATCAAGGAGGCGCAGGCGCACCTGGCCAAGACGGAACTCCTCGTCCTCTGGACCGACTACTTCAAGCCGCCCCACCTGCAGCAGTACCCCGATCTGCACGACATCTTCTGGAAGGCCGCCAAACTCTGCTCCGCGGTCAAGGTGGAAGTCAGCCTCGAACATGCGCAGGAACTGCTCGACACGATCAAGAAGATCCATGAGATCTTCTGGGCCACGAAGGGGCGCGAGGTCGCCTGGTATACCGCGGGGTGAGACGCCGATCGGGCGGCCGGGCGGGTAGCGCGCGCCGATCTCAAGGAGTACCTCCTCTGGCTCCTCGGCCGGCGGTGGCGCTTCCGGGTGTCGGGTGATTCGATGTCGCCCACGCTCGAAGGGGGAGAGATCGTCCTCGTCGATCCCCGCTGCTATCGCCGCCGCGCGCCCCGGCCCGGTGAGATCGTCGTCTTTCTTCATCCCTTCCGCCGCGGGGTACGGCTCGTCAAACGGGTTGCCGCGGTTCGGGGGGATCGTCTCCACCTCCTCGGGGACAACCCGAGGGAGAGCACCGACAGCCGCAGCTTCGGTTCGATCCCCCTGAGCCGGCTTCTCGGAAGAGTCACGGCCAGGATCCCCCGTTCCGGGCCTTTGGATGCATGGAGGTCTCCTCGATGAATGAACCCACACTGCTCGTACTTCTGACGACGGCGACGAGTGTCGCCCTCCTTCACACCGCGATCGGGATCGATCACACGCTCCCCTTCGTGGTGCTCGGCCGGGCCCGGAAGTGGTCGCTGACCAAGGTGCTTGCGATCACCGCGCTCTGTGGTCTCGGTCACGTCCTCTCCTCGGTGGTGCTCGGCGCCATTGGCATCGGTCTTGGGATCGGTCTCTCCAAGCTCACCACGATCGAGGCGAGTCGGGGTTCCCTTTCGGCCTGGCTCCTCATCGTCTTCGGGCTGGCGTACGCGGGGTGGTCCTTTGCCCGTCAGCGGCGAGCCTACCGTCACATCCACGAACACGATGGGCACGTCCATGTCCACCCCCACGACCCTCACCACCCCCATCACCACGCTCATCTTCACGATGCTTCGACGCTCTCCGGAAAGCAACTGACCTTCTGGGGGCTCTTCATCATCTTCGTGCTCGGCCCCTGCGAGCCGCTCATTCCCCTCCTCATGGTGCCTGCGGCCACGATGGGGGCCTGGGGGACCTTCTGGGTCGCGCTCGTCTTCGGGACGGTGACGATCGGCACGATGCTCCTTCTCGTGACCTTGGGGTACTACGCCTTGCAGGTCTCCCTCTTTGGTCCGCTGGAACGCTACGCGAATACCCTGGCCGGCGTGGCGATCGCCCTCTCCGGGGTGGCGATCAAGCTCTTCGGGATCTGAGGCGCAGAGGGGTCGGGCGCCATCGACGGGGAAGTTCTGGAAAGGAAGGGAGATGAAACGCAGCCTCGCTCTGGTCCTCGGCCTCTTTCTCCTCCCCTCGACGGTGGGGTGTAGCGCATTCGTCCGTTCCACCCGCCTCTCGGAGACACTGGACAACCGCTTCTCCACGATGTACTCCACGATGGAGATCCCGCTGACCGTTGGCGTGGTCGTTCCCAGTGAGGTGCGTCGCCACATCCTTTCCGGCCAGGCGCGGTTTCAGGGAAACGAGGAGAAGCAGAAGAAGGCCCCCGTCTATCATTACGCCGTGGGACGGGCCATTGCCGCAATGATGGAGCCCGCGGCACAGATCGCCTTCGAGTTTGCCACCCAGGTTCGCAACCTCCAGGAAGCACGCAAGAAGAAGCTCGATGGGATCCTCACCGTCGAAATTCTCCGCAATACGCTCGATGTGGTCTTCTTCTACCGGAAGGATCCGCAGGGAGGGGGCGAAACGCCGGAGAAGGAACTCGTGAGCATCAAGGGGGACGTCCTCCTCGAACTCGAAGTGACCTTCTACGATCTGGGGCACCGGCCGATCTGGCGCCAGAAGATCACGAGCCGCCAGTTCGACACCTTCCCCCCCGAGGGGGCCCAGGACGACCATCTCTTCGACCCCCTCGTGGAGGAGAGCGTCCAGCATGCGATCGAGGAGATGGTCGTCGGGCTCAAACGGGCGCCGGAGCTCTTCGATTTCTCCGGAACACCGCGTTACTGACGGATCAGATGTAGCCTTCCTTCTCGAGGTGGAGGAGGATCCGCTGGACCGCCTCGGTGACGCTCACCTCGGCGGTATCGATGCGGAGTTCCGGATTCTCCGGAACCTCATAGGGGTCATCGATGCCGGTGAACCCCTTGATGAGACCCTGACGCGCCTTGGCGTAGAGCCCCTTGCGATCCCGCTGTTCGCACACGGAGATATCGGTCGAGATGTGAACCTCGATGAAGCCGCCGTACTGCTCGATCAGCTTGCGGGCGTAGCGGCGGGCCTCGGCGTAGGGCGCGATCGGGGCGCAGATCGCGATCCCGTGGTTCTTCGTGATCTCGCTGGCCACGAAGGCGATCCGGCGGATGTTGAGGTCACGGTGCTCCTTGGAGAAGCCGAGTTCACTCGAAAGATTCGTGCGCACGATGTCCCCGTCGAGGAGGGTCACGGGACGGCGTCCCTCCTCGAGGAAGGCGACCATGAGGGCGTTGGCGATCGTCGATTTCCCGGAGCCGGAGAGGCCGGTGAAGAAGACGGTGAAGCCCTGCTTGCTGCGCGGCGGATGCGAGACGTGCAGCTCCTCGACGACCTCGGGATAGGTGAACCACTCCGGAATATCGAGCCCTTCGTTGAGGCGGCGGCGCAGCTCCGTGCCGGAGATCGTCAGGGTCCGGCTCTCCGGCGGTACCTCATCGATCGGCATGTACTCCGCACGGTCCTCCACGTAGACCATCAGCTTGAAGGGGACCATCTGGACACCGAGTTCGTCGGCGTAGCGGGCGACCATCTCCTGCGCGTCGTAGGGCCCGTAGAAGGGTTTTCCGTTCCTGTCGTTGCCGGGGCCAGCATGGTCGCGTCCGACGATGAAGTGGGTGCATCCGTAGTTCTTGCGGATGATCGCATGCCAGAGCGCCTCTCGCGGGCCGGCCATCCGCATCGCCAGGGGGAGAAGGCTCAACATCGCGGTTCCGTGCGGATACTTCGGCATGATCTTCTCGTAACAGCGCACCCGCGTGAAATGATCGACATCCCCCGGCTTCGTCATCCCGACCACGGGGTGAATGAGAAGGTTGGCCTCCACCTCCTTGGCGGCACGGACGGTCAGCTCCTTGTGGGCGCGGTGCATCGGGTTGCGCGTCTGGAAGGCCACGACCCTGCGCCACCCCAGCTTCCGGAAATGCTCGCGCAGTTCCGCCGGCGTGTGCCGCAGCCGCAGGAAGTCGTAGTGGTGGGGGAGCTGCACGCCCTGGAGTGTTCCTCCCACGTAGTGGCTCCCCGCCGTGTGCATCAGGTAATCGACCGCGGGGTGCGTATCGTCCTCGGTCCCGAAGACGAGCTGGGCTTCGCGCGTCTTGTCCGGTTCCCAGACCTCGTCCACCGTCATCACCGCAAGGAGCATCCCCTCCGGCTCACGGAGTGCCACCCGGTCCCCCTTCGAGAGGGTCTCCGCCCGCTCCGCCGGCAGGTCGAGCGTGATCGGCATCGGCCAGAGCGTTCCGTCGGGCAATCGCATCTCCGAGACGACGCGCTCGTAGGTCTCCCGGTTCATGAATCCTGTGAGGGGGGAGAAGCCGCCGTTGAGGAGGAGTTCGATATCACAGAGCTGCCGCTCCGTCAGCGTGATCGAAGGCAACTCGAGCGCTTCCTTCTTGAGTGCTTCGAGTTCCGGTCCCCGGACGCAAAGTTCCTTGAGTTCGCCACCGTGCGGCTGGATCAGTTCAGACATCTTTTCTCCTTTTTCGGTTTTCTGGTTTGCGGGAGATCTACCCGTCTTCCCGACATCTCGCAGGGCATCCAGGATGAATCACCGGTTTCACCGGTGATTTCTCCGATCGGCGGCTCCCCTTGGAGAGGCCGCTTTTCGGTTTCCATCCCGATTTCTTCCGGGGGATGAAGGGGGACGGCGTGGGGTCGTGCAGCAGGGGAAGAAGGCAGGTCCGGCAAAGCAAGATCGGGGTGGACGACCGGCGAAACAGGGGGGCCTCCACCCCGAATCTCTCCCGCTCCACGGTGTGCGGGAAGAGTGGATCACGTCATCCGGTCCGGCAGGAAGGGGCCCCCGTTCCTCTCCGAGGTTCTCCCCTTCCGGATCATCCGTGAATCTATGGAAAAAAGATCTCCTTGTCAAGTCGGGCGTCGCCATCGAGGAATCCGGGTCGGGTGTCCAATGAAGCCTTTCCCTTGACAAGGCCGCTCGGAGTTCCTAGAATGATAGAAGGGGGGAGCGCAGGGAGAAAGCGCCGGGAAGAACGAGCCGTACACAACAGAGGAGAAAGCTCGAAACGACCTTGAGAAATCGCGATACGCTTCAGAAAGAAACATCCGAGAAAGCTCTCCTGGTGGGGGTACGCCATCCCGCGCAAGGCGCGGACGAACTCACGGAGGCCCTCGATGAACTCTCCCGGCTGGCACAGACCGCACAGATCACGACGGTCGGTCGGATCACCCAACGGCGGGAGGCGATCGATGCGACCTACTTCGTGGGGGAGGGGAAAGTTCGGGAGATCGCAGCGCAGGCCAGGGCGCTCGATGCCGATACGGTGATTTTCGACGACGATCTCTCCCCGGCTCAGGCCCGAAACCTGGAGCGGGTCATCGAGCGACGGATCCTCGACCGCACCGAGTTGATCCTCGAGATCTTCGCGCGTAACGCCCGCACGAAGGAAGCGGCGATCCAGGTGGAGATCGCCCGCCTCTCCTACCTCCTTCCCCGGCTGGCCCGGCGCTGGGGCCACCTGCACCGGCAACGGGGGGGGATCGGTCTTCGGGAAGCCGGAGAATCGCAGATCGAACTCGACCGGCGAATCGTGCGGGAACGGATCCAGAAACTGGAGCGGGAACTGGCGGTGATCCGCGCCCGCCGTGAGACGCGGCGCAAGAGACGGCGCAACTGCTTCACCGTAGCCCTCGTAGGCTACACGAATGCGGGGAAATCGACGCTCCTGCGCGCCTTGACCGATTCCGAAGTCCTGGTCGCGGACCGGCTCTTTGCCACGCTCGATGCCAAGGTGAGTCGCCTGCCCAACGAACTTCGCCCCCCCGTCTTGCTCATCGATACCGTCGGCTTCATCAAGAAGCTCCCCCCGCACCTGGTGGCCTCCTTCAAGAGCACGCTCGAGGAGGTGGCGGAGGCGGACCTCCTCCTTCACGTCGTCGATCTCTCCCACCCCGCCTTTGCGCAGCAGATCGCCACGACCGATCGGATCCTGAGCGATCTCGGCTTGCAGGGAACCCCACGTCTCCACGTCTTCAACAAGATCGATCGGGTGACGGATCCGGCGCTCTTCAACCTCTTGCGCCGCCGTTTCCCCGACGGGATCTGCGTCTCCGGCGAGACGGGGGAGGGGATCGAAACGCTCGAGCGCCAGATCTTCACCTTCTTCGAGCGGGGGATGGTCGATCGTTCGTTGCGGCTGCGCTACGAGGAGCAAGGGTTCGTACGGGAGATCCGGGAGATGGCCCGGATCCTGGAAGAGGCGTTCGAGGAAGAGGGGGTTCGGGTGCGCTATCGGACGACCGCCGCCCTCGCGGATCGGATCGAGCGTCGCTTCCACGAGTTTCATGCCACACGCTCCATGGTGGGAACGCTTTGAGGCCCCCCGCGTTTCTTACGATCGGTCATCTCTGTCACGACCGTGTGCCGGAGGGGATCCATCCCGGCGGCGCGGCGCTCTACGCTGCACTTGCGGCGCGCGCGCTCCTTTCCGAAGGAGATGTGACGGTCGTGACGCGTGTCGGGCCGGATTTCGCTTTCCGTGCCCTCTTGGAGGGAGCGGGGGTGGATCTCTTCGTTCACCCCGCCCCGGCAACGACGACCTTCGAGAACCGCTACGACCCCGTTTCGGGACGCCGGGCCCAATGGCTTCACGCATGGGCCGCCCCCCTCTCGAAGGAGATCGTCTCGGCGCTTCCCGAGGCGGTACGGGAGAGCCGGATCGTCCATCTCGCCCCGATCGCCCGGGAGGTCGATCTCGAGGTGATCGAAGCCTTCCCCCAGGGATTGATCGGGCTCTCCCCGCAGGGGTTCATGCGGCGATGGCCTCCCGGCGGGGGGCGTGTCGAAGCCGTGGCGTGGGAAGGGATCCCATCGGCCTGGCGCGACCGGATCTCGGTCCTCTCCCTCTCGGAGGAGGATGTGGCACCCTTTCCGGAGATCGTGGAAGAACTCGCCGGAGAGGTTCCGATCCTCCTCCTCACGCGCGGTGCCAGAGGGGTCCGCGTGATCTCGGGTGAATCGTGTATCGACCTGCCGGCCTTCCCCGTCGAGGCGATCGATCCGACCGGCGCAGGGGATGTCTTCATGGCGGCCTTCCTCGTGGCCTTCGCCGAGGGGAGGAATACCAGGGAAGCGGCGATCTTTGCCACATGCGCGGCGTCCTTCGCCGTCTGCGCTGCGGGTGTCTCCGGGATCGCGACGCGTGCCCGTGTCCTCGAACGCGTCGAGCGGTATGAACGGGAGGTCCTCCCCCATGCGCGGGACCGCTCCCCTTCGGCTTCGTGACCGAAAGGGGGATCGACCCCGCCGGAGGCGACGATGAAACGGCTCCTCTTCCTTCATACGGGAGGGACCCTGGGAATGGAGGCCCGAAGGCCGCGTCCCCTCTCCCCTTCCACCTACACCCACGAGATCCTCTCGATCGTGCCGGAACTCCGTCAGATCGCGGAGATCGAACTCGAGATCCTCTGCAATACCGACTCCTCGAACATCGGCCCCCCCCATTGGCGCCGCCTTGCCGGCCGGATCTTCGAGGCGCTCGACCACTTCGACGGCTTCGTCGTCCTCCACGGCACGGATACGATGGCCTACACGGCCACAGCCCTCTCCTTCATGCTCCGCAACCTTCCCAAGCCGGTGATCCTCACCGGTTCCCAACGCCCCCTGGCGGAATTGCGCAGCGACGCGCGCAGCAACCTCGTCACCGCTTCGATTCTCGCCACGATGGAGATCCCGGAGGTCGTGATCTGTTTCGGGGACCAGGCCCTGCGCGGCAACCGGAGCACGAAGATCGATCTCTGGCACTACGACGCCTTTGCGAGTCCGAACTGCCCGCCACTGGCGCAGATCGGTCTCGATATCGAGCTTTCGGACCATATCCTGAAGCCCTCGGGCGCGCCCGCGCTCCACACGGAACTCTCCACGAACGTGGCCTTCATCAAGCTCTTCCCCGGCATGCGCACGACCGCGATCGAACGGGTGCTCGAGTGCGGAATCGAGGGGATCGTCCTCGAGGCCTTCGGGGCGGGGAACATCCCGGTCGAATCGGGCGGTTTCCTCGAGTTGATCGCCCGGTGCACCGGAAAGGGAATCCCGGTCGTGATCACGAGCCAGTGTCTCTACGGCGGCGTCGATCTCTCCCTCTATGCGTGTGGAGAAGCAGCGGCGCAGGCGGGAGCCCTCTCGGCCGGAGACATGACGAGCGAGGCGGCGCTCCTCAAGCTCAAGTGCCTGATCGCAAGAACAGGGGGGGACTACGCCCGCATCGCAGCAGGGCTCGGAGAACCGTGGGCCGGTGAGATCACTCGATAGGCGGCACCTCGACCCTCCTCGAACTTCGGCTCGATGGGAAGGGTGGCCAGTCTTCGGAGCAAGAGGGCGAAGAGAAGACTACCGAGCAGGATCATGACGATGAGCTTCATGAGCTTCGTGAATTCCGGCATTCGCATCTCCCGGGAGGGAGGAGCGCCGCGGGGGCACACCGTCCCTCCGTCGGCGCCCCTTTGAAACATTCCGGCATCCGCATTTGCGGGGGGGAGCGTAGGAGAGGGCACTCCCCCTCAAAAGCGAAGACGAGAGGACACCCTCGATGAAGCGTCCTCTCGTCTCGTTCCGTGGACCGGAACTGGGCCGTGCCGGCCGGTGACCGGCACCCCAGAAGGTCCTTTCGACGCGATGCGTGGACCAGATCCTTCCGGGAGGTCCGGTCGGAAAGGGATCCTTGCGATCAGCCGCCGATCGACTCACACTTCGCCGAGCAGGCGTCGAAGATCTTGTTGCAGAGTCCCTCGATGATGCCGCGGCCCTGGTCCTGGGCGACGCACTTCTCGCGGCCCGCCTCGCAGGCGCGGTTGCAGAGATCCTTGATGACGCTGCCGTCACCGATGCCGAGGGCATCCATGTCGGCGGGGGTGTAGTTCACCGCCTCGATGTTGCACGTGTTGTCCACGTTCATGGGCGCCGAGGCGCCGACGAGGGAGAGGCCAAGGATGAGGGAGAGACTCAGGACGGTAATGACTTTCTTCATGATTCACTCCATGGTTTCCATTCAGGCTTGGAATTCAGGGAATCGACCTTGCGAGCGATGAAGCCGGGGTTCAGCCGCCGATCGAATCGCACTTGGCCGAGCAGGCATCGAAGATCTTGTTGCAGAGATTTTCGATGATGCCACGGCCCTGGTCCTGGGCGACGCACTTCTCGCGGCCCGCCTCGCAGGCGCGGTTGCAGAGATCCTTGATGACGCTGCCGTCACCGATGCCGAGGGCATCCATGTCGGCGGGGGTGTAGTTCACCGCCTCGATGTTGCACGTGTTGTCCACGTTCATGGGCGCCGAGGCGCCGACGAGGGAGAGACCCATGATCGCGAGGGTCAACATGCAAAGAATCCGTTTCATCCGACTTCCTCCAAAAGGGTTTGAGGGTTGCGTTGTCTCACGAGCGGGGCGAAGCCCCGTGCCGTGAAGAAACCGCCTTGTCCGTGTGCGGCGATTGTACAACATTGTACAACATTGGGACACCCTCCTCCAAAGACCCTGACTTGCCCCCAGGGGCAGACCGCACGGTTTTGGAGTGGTCATCCGCATCGTGGAACGGACAACGGAAGAGAAAGCAAGTCCTATACCATCAACGCTCTTTCCCCAGGAATCGGGGCAGATTCGCAGCAGATATCCACCTTTCCCCAAAGATTCCCTTCGATCGCTTTCCTTTTCCTGTAAAGAGGGACATCCCCACCCGGTGTGTTCCCTGTGGAGTTTGACGACAGGGGGCGTCGGCAACTCCAACAATATCGGCAGAGGAAACGCCGACCTCGAGGGGAAGCGCCAAAGAAATGCCGGAGCCTGGAACTTTTTTCGCCTGGAGGGGAAAGAAAGTTCATCCGCGGGTCGTGGGATGAGCCTCGAGGTAGCCATCGACCTGGGCCTCGAGAAGATCGAGGGGCAGTGGCCCGTTTCGCAGGAGGAGGTCGTGGAAATCGCGGATGTCGAAGTGAGTTCCGAGGGATTCGCGGGCCTTCTCCACGAGCCGGCGGATCCGGATCTCCCCGATCTTGTAGGCGAGCGCCTGTCCTGGCATCACGAGGTAACGATCGACCTCGACTTCGATGTCGTGATCCGTGTTGGCCGTATGCGCCTTCATGTAGGCGATCGCATCTTCTCTGCGCCACTGAAAGGCGTGAAGCCCGGTATCGACGACGAGGCGGCAGGCGCGCCAGATCTCGTTGGAGAGCCGGCCGAACTTCGAGTAGGGATCGGTGTAGAGGCCGAGTGTTTCACCGAGCCCTTCCGCGTAGAGCCCCCACCCCTCGATGAAGGCCGTATGGAAGCCGTGCTTCCGGAAGGGGGGGAGGTCGGTCCGCTCGAGTGCCAGCGCCATCTGGAGATGATGGCCCGGCACGGTCTCGTGGAGGGCGAGCACCTCCATCTCGTACTTCGGACGGGAGGGCAGATCGTAGGTGTTCGCGAAGAAGTAGCCGGGGCGGGAACCATCGGGTGCCGGGGGCTGATAGTAAGCGCCGGGAGAGGAGGGTGCGGCATAGTCGGGAACCGGGATCACGCCATAGGGGATCCGGGGGAGCGTCTTGAAGAGCTTCGGGAGCATCGGATCGATCCGCTTGCAGATGTCGCGGTAGTCCCGCAGATAAGTCTGCGCATCCTCGTAATAGAAGCGGGGGTCGGTGCGGAGGAATTCGAGAAAGGCCGCGTGATCCCCCGCGAATCCGATCTCTTCGATCAACGCCTTCTTCTCTCCAAGAATCCGCTTGACCTCCTCTTTGCCGATCTCGTGGATCTCCTGGGGGGTGAGCGGGGTGGTCGTGTAGAGCCGGCAGCAGTAGTCGTAATACTCCCGGCCATCGGGCAGAGCGTGCATCCCGACCGTCTCGATCGTGGCGGGAAGGTAGACTTTCACGAGGAAGTCGGCGAGTTTCCGGTAGGCGGGCTGGAGCGCCTCACGGATCCGTTCGAGGGCCGCCTCTTGCAGCCGCGTTCCGTGGGAGGGTTCGATCGTAGGGGGGAAGCTCGCGAAGGGTTTGAAGAAGGGGGTATCCTCCGGCGCGGAACGAAGATGCGCCTCGATCTGGTCCGGCACCCCCCGCAGCGTCACGGCCGGCAGGGTCCATCCCCTTTCGATCCCGAGGGTAAGGAGGTCGATCGTCTGATCGACGAGGCGGGGGAAGGCGGCCATCCGGGCCAGCGCGTCCTCGTAGTCCTTCCGTGTCTGGAAGGGGGTGACCGCCATGAGCTGCGGCAATGCCACCTGAGGGCCGTAGAGGGGGCTTACGGCAAGGAGATGGGCGGGGAAGGGATGCCCGGCCACCGCAACCTCGTATTCCTTGCGGAAGAGGTCGTAGTTGAGCCGATCCTCCTCGGGCCATCGGGTGGCATCGATCGCTTCGAGACGGGTGAGAACTTCCTTCTCCCGGCGCATCCGCGCCTCGATCGCCTCCGGGGAATGGTCCGTGAAGCGGTCGTTGTAGCGAGGGTCACCAAGATAGGTGGCTCGCTCGGGGTGTTCCCGCAACCCCCGCTCCCATTCGGCTTCGACGAGGGCGTAGAATTCCTGGATCGTGGCACGGTCGTGTTCGTTCATCCTGGTCGGTTCCTTTCTGTTCGGATCGTTCCTGCCCGCTTCGCAGGTCGATCGGGAAGTATGCGGGTTGGGGATCCGCCTCCACGAGCCACCGCGCCTGGCGCCGGTGAGATCATGGGGCCGCTTCTCCTGCCATCGCCCGCACGATCGTCTCGAGGTTCCGGGCGATCTCCTCCTCGAAGGTCTCGGGTCGGTAGGGACCCCTTCCGATGTGGCTGAGGGCGTAGATTCTGCAGCCCGTCTCCTTGCGGATGAGATCGACGTAGGGTTTCGGGAAGTCGCGTTCGCTGAAGATCACCTCTACGCCGTTCTCCTTGATCGTCTCGATCGTCTCCGCCAATTCCCGGGCGGAGGGTTCGATGCCGTGTCTCGGTTGGATCACGGTCACGATCGGAATGCCGAACTCCTGGAGGAGATAGGCGTAGCCGTCATGAACCGTGGCGACCCGACGGGGCTTCGTTTCGGCCAGGCGTTTGGCCGCATTGGCCTTGAGTCTGCGCAGCCGCTTCGTGTAGGCCCGGGTATTCCGATGAAAAACCTCCCGGTATCCGGGAAGGAGGGAGGAGAGCCATTGCTCGATGTTGTAGATCTGCTGGATCGCGGTCGTGAGGGAAATGAAGGTGTGGGGGTTGTAGGCGGTCTTTCCCGACGGTTCGGGCTTCCGGGGTTCATTGCCATGGTGGTGGGAAACCCCACGCGCGTAAGGGATGAGGGGCACTCCCCGGTGAAGATCGATCCGTGGAATCCCGGTCTTGCCGGCAGCAGCCAGGAGCCGATCGACGAAGGGATCGTGTCCCAGACCGTTGGCCACGAGGGCCTGCAATCGTTCCAGTTTCCGCAGGTCCTCCACCTTCGGCTCGAAGTGGTGCAGGTCTGCGTTCGGCGGCACCAGGGGGACGATCACCACGGGTGTCCCCTGGGCCACGTTGGCCACCCACGAATAATAGGCGTGCGTCGTCACCCCCACGTAGAAGGGCTCCTCCCCTCGAAGCGGAAGGGGGCAAAGGAGTACGACGCAGGCCAGCGGGAGGACGATCTTCTTTCTCATGGTACCCTCCGGAGATCCCTACGACGATCTCCTCAGCCTTCCTCGAGCAGGGAAGTCGTTTCCCGGATCCGCGAGGGGATCGTCGTCGAAGGAGATGCCTCGCGGCTTCACGACCCAACGGGTCGTTCTTGCGGAGGCTCTCTTCGGGAATTACCAGAGGGAGCGCAACAAAGCAAGTGGATCGTTCCTCATCCGAAGAGGGTCGTGGCCTGGACGTAGCCTTCCTTCTTCGTGACGCGGGTGAGATAGGGGGGGAGGGTGTTGCGGTGGAAATCGAGGAGGACACGGCCGTCGGGCCGGATCTCCTTGACCTCGATCTGCCGGAAGTCGAGTCCCCGGAACCCGGTGCCGAGCGCTTTCACGAACGACTCCTTGGCCGCCCAGATCTGGGCGAGGGCCGTATCCTCATCGATGAGGGCGCTCTCAGGCAGGGGGGAAGTGAGCTGGTGGGGCGCGCCGGCCTGGAAGAAGTGCTCGATCTCCGCCGCCTTGGCGATCGAGCTGGCCAGGATCCGTTCGCGCAGCGTATAGACCCGTCGCTTGAACGCCTCGGAGCCGAAGGAGGAGAGATCGACGAGGTCGATGCCGGCGGTTTTTCTTCCGACGAGCGCGACGGCCCGCTTGCCGGAGTGGGCGATCGAGAGGGCCACGGGGTATGGGTCGCCATCCACGCAAAGATAGGGCTTTCCGCTCTTGCGATGCCGCAGGGTGAGGGAAGTGAGCGCAGGCGTTCTCCCTTCGATCCTGGCGCAATAGCGCAGGAAGGCCTTCTTTGCGGCGATCGTGCCTCCGATTCGCTCCAGGCGGCGGCGGCGGTGGCGCATCGCCAGGAGTGCCTCCATCTCTTCCTCTCCGAGGAATGCCTCGATCAGGGCTGGATTTTCGCGGATCGCGGCTTCGAGCCGATCGAGGGGTACCTCGGCGATGGCCATCTGCGTATTCCCCCCATCACCGGGGAGGGGGGAGTTGATCATGCTCGAGCTTCCCGGCACGGGGGGGACAGGCGGCGTATCCTCGGGGAATCGGGCGGAGGGAACAAGGGTTCGGATCACCTTGAGGGTGAAACCGCGTGCGCTCACCACGGGCCGGTTGGCACGATCGAGGGCGAGGAGGTCGAAGCGGCGCTCCTTGGCCCCCCCGCCGACTTCCATGACGCGAAGCCGGATCGGACCCACCGGCGCGGCGATGAAGCGAAGCTGGGAGAATGCCGCCGGCAGCGCGAAGGTTCCATGGAAGCGCATATCGAAGATCCCGGCGAGCTGTTCGAGTGCCTCGAGGACGAGGAAGTGTTCGGGGTGGATCCCACGGGGAAGGTGATTGCCTCCCGGAATCGTTTTCGGTGGGGCGTATTCTCCCTCCGCCCCCTCGATCCCCCACCGGCTCACTCCCCCGAGGACCTGGAACTCGGGGCCGTGGAAGAAACGGTCGGGACGGTAGATTTCCTTGGGAGACACCCCGGCCTCCTCAAGCCCCTCGAGGGAGAAGAGCCCTGAAGCGGCGCTCGTCTGATCGGCGAAAACGACCGTTCCGGAGAAGTGGATCCGGTAGCTCCCCGGCTGCGCGCCCCGGGGGGAGCGAATCTCCTGTTCGATATAGACCTTGCACGCCTCGGGCGTCCCCTCCGCCTTCACCCGGACGGTGAGGGGTTTCCCCCCTTCGAGCTTGAGCCACTTGAGGAAGCGCAGATCCTTGAGCGATTCGATCCGTTTGCCGGGAAAGAGCCGCGAGGCGGCCGCGAGGAAGACCTCGATTCCGCGGATGGCGGGAACGACCGGTGTTCCCTCGATCGCATGGTCGAGGAGGGTGATGTCCCGTTCGACGTCGAACGTCTTTTCGAGCACGATCCGCTCGTTGGGTTGGTGTTCGAGGACGCGGTCGAAGAAGGAATCACTCCCTTCCGCCGGGGAGAGGGGCGTTGGCTGGCGGGTGCCGTTTCCCCCTCCGGAGCGGCCGGGATCCCCCCCTGAAGGGGCTTGCGCGAAGTAACGGGCCAGCGCGCCGACCCGCCCATGCCAGGCGACCGCGACCTCGGGATCGGCGACGGCGATCTCCTCGGCCACGAAGGCGGCCAACGCTTCGGGTGTGCCGTAGTCGATCCCGAGCTGTGCCAGGTGACGGAGGATTCCGGGGTCGGCGGCCATCCCCACCCCGCTGATCGGTGGGCAGTAGATCGCCTTGGCGAGCACACCGTGCGCTTCGTGGAGGTTTCGCATCAGGGCCACGACCGCGCGGTTGGCCGCCGCGTAGTTCCCCTGCGTGGCGTTGCCGTAGAGGGCGGCGATCGAGGAGAGGACCACGAAGAAGCGGAGGGAATCGGGATCGATCAGGGCGCTCAGGCTTTCGACCGCGCCGACCTTGGGCGCAAAGACGGCTTCCCAGTGCCGGGGGGTGAGCTTCTCGAGGGGAGCATCCCATTTGATCCCCGCCCCGTGAACGATGCCGGTGATTCGCCCGAAGCGCGCGTCGATCTCCTCGATCGTGCGGGCAAGGGCGTTTCGATCCGTGATGTCACAGGGGAAGTAGACGACCTCTGCCCCTGCTTCCGAGATCGCGCCGATATTCTCGGCCGCCTCGTGACTGGCGCGCATCCGTTCGATCTCCCGGGCCACATCGGTGGGACGCACGGAAGCCCCACGCTCTTTCAGCCGCTCCCGGATCTTGGCTCGCAATTCCTCCTGCGACATCCGGGGATGGAGATCGTGGAGATGCTCGGGGAGATCCTGCGGCAACGGCGTCCTTCCGATCAGCGCGATCCGGCAGTGATGACGCCGGGCGATCTCCTTCGAGATCCCGGCCGTGATCCCGCGGGCACCGCCGGTGAGGAGGACCGTGTCGCTGGGGGTGAGATCGAGGCATGGACCGAGGGGCGGTGCGCTGGTTACGATCGGGGTGAGGATGCGATCCTGCGAGAAACGGATCTCCATCCCTCCCGGTGCCCGGAGGACACGCTCGGCGACGGTGCGAAGGGGATCGTCGAGGGAGATGCCGGAGGCGATCCGCACGACGACCGCCTCCGATCGTTCGTGCTGGATCGAGGCGAAAAGGCCGCAGACCGCCTCGAATTCGGGATCGTCGTTCCTCTGTTCCGGGGTAAGGGCCAGGAGGAAGGCGCCTTTGCGCATCGGAAGTTCCGCGATCAGGGTGGCGAGCCGGGCCAGGTGCTCCGTGTGAACCCTTTGGGCCGAAGCGCCGTGGAGGTAGCAGAGCCCAGCGAAGGGACCGGTTGCGGCGACCCGCTCCCGCCATGCTTCGTCCGGCTGCTCGAAGTCGAAGGGGATGACGTGCGCTTCTTCGAGGAAGGGGGTGAGCGCCGAAAGGGCGCCGACCAGGGCGATCGGGAGATCGGAAATCTGTCTGAACGCGGCGTCGGATCCCTCCCCCTCGATTTCCTGCCAGGTCACGATCCGCCGCTCGAGCCGGGCTTCGTGTGTCGTCTCGGCGGGGGGTGAGGCGGCTGGCTGGCTCTGATCCACGCGAGGGGAAGCGCTCCGTTTCTCGAAGACGATCCGGGCGATCTCTTCGATTCGTTCGAGTTCGGTCGCCTCTTCGTTGGAGATCTCGACGCCCATTTGCGCTTCGATGTAATCGATGAGTTCGGGGGCCTTGTTGGAGTCGATCCCCAGATCGTCCTCGATGTGGGCCTTCGGATCGACCTCGTCGCGCTCATACCCCGTGAACGCGCAGACATGCCGGATCACTGCCTCGAGGATCTCGCCGTACGACGCCTCCGCTGTGGGGGGGGGGGTCTGAGCGGCCTCGAGGGTTCCCCTGTCGCCGGAGGGCGGAGAGGGGGGCGCCTGGGGAGGAGCGCTTTCATCCCCTGCCCTGGCAGCCGGGGGTGCCGGTTCACGCTTCTCTCGTCCCGATTCGATCGTCTCGACGATCTCCTCGATGGTCTGGATCGCGCTGGCTGCTTCATTGGGGATCTCGACGCCGAGTTGCTCTTCGATGAAGTCGATGAGTTCGGGGGCCTTGTTGGAGTCGATCCCCAGATCGTCCTCGATGTGGGCCTTCGGATCGACCTCGTCGCGCTCATACCCCGTGAACGCGCAGACCGCCTCGATCACGCGTTCGGCGATCGAGGCCGCTTCGCTGTTCGGGGCACGCGTCTCTGTGGGGGTTTCTTTCTCTGCGGGCAAGAGGTGGCGGAAGGCGCCCGGAAGGTTGCCGTTCTTTGCGACGGCTTCGACGATCTGTTCGATCGTCTCGATGCGGCTGGCCACCTCGTTGGGGATCTCGACGCCGAGTTTCTCTTCGATGAAGTCGATGAGTTCGGGGGCCTTGTTGGAGTCGATCCCCAGATCGTCCTCGATGTGGGCCTTCGGATCGACCTCGTCGCGCTCATACCCCGTGAACGCGCAGACCGCCTCGATCACGCGGGAGACGAGATCTCCCTTGGGAGCGGAATCGGGGGCGGGGGGAGAAGAAATCGGAGAGAGGGGCTCTGCATGCCCCTTGGCGGCGTCCGGCGTCGGCTGTGGGGTGGGGATGCTGCCCCTCTGGGAGACGGCTTCGACGATCTGCTCGATCGTCTCGATGCGGCTGGCCACCTCGTTGGGGATCTCGACGCCGAGTTTCTCTTCGATGAAGTCGATGAGTTCGGGGGCCTTGTTGGAGTCGATCCCCAGATCGTCCTCGATGTGGGCCTTCGGATCGACCTCGTCGCGCTCATACCCCGTGAACGCGCAGACCTCTTCGAGAACCCGCTCGGTGATATCGCTGGCGGAGAGGGGGGAGGCCGTTTCCGTGAGCGTGGGGGTGGCGGGCTTGCCGGCCGTGGTCGTCGTGGGGCTTGCGGCGGGTGGCGTTCCCCTCGATTCTCTCGTAGGGGTGGCGGTGGGCTTCCCCGGCGTAGCCGCAGCGGGTGTGACGGGTTTCTCCTTGGCGCGCGCGCGTTGCATCCGTTCGAGGACGGCCTGGTCCTTGGGGGGGAGTTTCACCCGGTAGGTCCGGTGGACGATCTCGGTCTCGGGGTGTTCGATCCCGGTGACTTCGGCGAGGAAACGCGCGTGTCGGGCTTCGTCGCGCAGGCCGCTCGGACCGGGAACCGCGGCCTCGAAGGTGATGCAGATCTGGGAGCCGAAGCCGGCGGCCAGGCGCAGGGCATATTTCGGATCGGCCTTTTCGCCGCGGCTCAGCCGGAGGTCTCCCAGTTCGGGGTCGGGATTTTCGAGGTTGGCCACGGGGGGGACCTCACCCGTGTCGAGGATCTCGACGGAGGCGGCGTCCTCGATCCCGGCGCCCATTGCATGGCCGGTGAAACCCTTCGTGTTCGTGATGAGGACCTGGTTGGCCGCCGGGCCGAAGGTCTCCCGCAGGGCGCGGATCTCCGCCTGGGCGCTCCCCCCTCGCGCCGGGGTGTAGGTCTCGTGCGAGACGAAGACCGTCTCCCTGGCGATCTCCTGCGGAGTGATCCCGTAGTCACGCTCGAGATCGCGGAAGAGATCCTGCATCACCTCTGCGATGTGCTGGGGGTGGAGACGGGTGGCATGGAAGGCGCTGTTGGCCATCTTCCCGGCGATGAAGAGCGCTTTGGGGACGACCCCCCGGCGTTCGGGGAGGGATTCCTTCTCGAGGATCACCGTGCCCACGCCGGCGCCGAGGATCATGCCGTTGCGATCCCGGTCGAAGGGTTTCGCCGCACGTTCCACGATCTTCTCCGTGGTGGCCGCCCCGGAGGCGAGGAATCCGGCCCCGATGTACTCGATGCTCTGTCTGGCGGTCACGGCGTCGGAGCCGGTGACGATCACGCAATCGGCTTCCCCCTGCCGGATCAGCATCGCGCCGAGGCTCTTGGCGATCGCGGTCGATGCGCAGGCGTTGTTCGACTGGATCGCAAGCCCTCTTGCACCGATGAACTGGGCGATCTGGGAGGCCCCCATGCTCCCGAGGATCCGGAAGAGAAATTTGCGGTTGAACCGATAGACCGGCGCTTCCTTGGGGGTATGGGCACGGAGCTTCGAGAAAGCCTCCGCGTACCACCGGTAGAGTTGCGAACGATGGGCCGGATCTTCGACGACGTCGAGGAGTTCGCCGTAGATCCGTTCGAGTTCCTCGAAGACACCCTGGTTGAGGGAGGTGAAACGCCAGGCGAGCATCTTCGAGACCTCGTCGAGGATGTTTTCCAGGCCGGGGAAGGCGCAGCCGAACCAGACCGAGGTCCGGTCTCCGATCTCGGGGGGAAGCGCGAACTTCGTGAAGCGGCGCTTCCCGTTCGCAAGCGTCTCGTAATGGGGGATCAGGGGGATGCAGGCATCGCGCAGCGCCTCGATCGTCGAGGCGAGCGAGAGGCGGAAGGAGATGTCGAGCGTCTCGTCGAGACGCTCCTCGATGCCGTAGTCCTTGCGCAGGTCGAACTCGCCGAGCTGTCCGGCGAGGTGGATCACCTCGGAGAGCTTGCGGACCGGGACATCGACCGGGAGTCCACCGGTAGGGCTCTTGAGCGTCCGGATGATGTTCTTCTCGAGGATGCGCCGCTGCGTCTCCTCATCGAGGGGATCGATACGGTTTTCTCCCTGGACGAGTCTCTTCCAGTTCTCCTCGCCGAAGACCGCGCGGGCTTTTCCGGGAAGACCGAGGTTGACGCCGGTCACGACGACCTGCGGCCGGGAGGCTCGTTCCGTCTCGTAGAGGTGACGGATCATCCCGTTGATCATCTCCCGGTGCCTGCGGGCGAAGGCGGAGAATGCGAAATCATTCGCCAGCTCGAGGGTATCGTCCTCGAGGAGATGTGAGACGAATCGTTCGTTGCGTTCCTCCATTCCGCCATTCTCCCTTCTCCCCCCCTCCGTGGGGGTTTTTCGCTGCGGCGCTTCCGCGGTATGGGTGGTTTCGATCGCGCGCGCCGGTTTCGGGCCCGGCGTCACCCCCTTCCCCGAGGTATCCGTCTCGGGGTGGCGCATCCCAGGATCAACGGCCCATTGAAGCTTTTCGACGAGTTCATCGAAGATGATGTTGCGCTTGTTGTCCTGGAAGGCGAGCGTTTCGATGCGTCCATCCCAGATGACGTTGCCCAGGCCGCAGAGCACGATGCCCGGACCCGTTTCGACCACGGTGCGGACGCCGAAGGCCTCGACGGTCTCCATGTTGGCGACCCAGTTCACGGAGCTGTAGCACTGCTCGACCATCCGGCGGCGGATCTCGGCGGGGTCGTTGCTGTGGAAGCCCCCTGTGACGTTCGTCAGGATCGGAATCGTGGGGGGGCGGAAATCGTAGCCTTCCAGGATCTCGGCGAAGCGGTCGGAGAATCCCTGCTGGAGGGGGCAGTGAAACGGCGCGGAGACGGGGAGGGGATAGACCCGTTTGACCCCCGCCTCCCGCAGTTTCTTGCAAGCAAGATCGATCCCCGCCACGGAGCCGGAGATCACGAACTGTCGCGGAGAGTTCCGGTTGGCGATCCAGACTTCGGGGATCGTCTCGATCACCGCGACGATCTTCTCTTCTTCGGCCATGATCGCGGCCATCTTCCCCGGCGCCAGGGACATGAACTCTCCCCGCAGCGCCACGATCTTGAGGATGTCGGCGAAATCGAGGACCTCGGCGGCCACGAGTGCGGCGTATTCCCCGAGGCTGTGTCCCGCCACCAGGTCGGGACGGATGCCCAGCGAGGCCAGGAGGCGGAAATAGGCCACGCTGATCGTGATGAGCGCGGGTTGCAGGTTCTTCGTATCCTTGAGGTCCTCCTCCGGTCCCTCGAAGATCAGCTTCGTGAGGGGTTTGTGGAGCACGTCGTCCGCTTCCTCGAAGGTCTCCCGCACGATGGCGTAGCGGTCGTAGAGGGGTTTGCCCATTCCCACGTACTGGGAGCCCTGACCGGGGAAGAGAAAAGCGAGACGACTTCCATGGGGGCGCAACGCCGCGTTCATCGTGGATCCTCTCTCGGGTGCGGGGGTGGAATCGTTTCCTTTGCTTTGCTGGAGATCTGCGCGTACCGTCACGTGCGTTCCAGAGGGGCCCGGTTCTTCGAGGACGACCGAGAAATCGGTACCGCCGAAGCCAAACGAGTTGACGAGCGCCCGTCGTGGACCCTTCCCCTTCCAGGGGATCGGTTCGGTTGCGACCTGGAAGGGTGGGGTGATCACCGGATCGGGGCGTTCGCAATGGATCGAAGGGGGGATCGTGCCCGTCTCGATCGCCAGGGCGGCCCGCAGCACGCCGAAGGCGCCGGCCGCGCCGAGGGTGTGCCCGATCTGCGATTTGCCGGAGGTGAGGTGGATCGGCAGGTCGCTTGCGGGGTGGCCGAGGACCCTCTGGAGGGAGCGAACCTCGGTGCGATCCCCTACGGGGGTGGCGGTGCCATGCGCCTCGACGAGGCCGATGCCGGAGCGTTCGCACCCCGCGGCTTGGAGGGCCCGGCGGATCGCCAGAATCTGGCCCGTCTCCCTGGGGGCGGTCGGGGATTTGCTCCGCCCGTCGCTTGCCGCTCCGATCCCCCGGATCACCGCGATGATCCGGTCGCCGTCCCGCACGGCGTCGTGATAGCGCTTGAGGAGGAGGAGGGCTGCCCCCTCGGCCATCACGAAGCCGTTTCGCGTCACGTCGAAGGGGCGGCTGCCGTCGGGGGAGAGCGCGTTGATCTTCGAGAACTCCACGAAGACCGCGGGGGACATGCAGCTCGATGCGCCTCCACTCACGGCCAGGTCGAATTCTCCCCGTTGCAAGCCATCGACCGCGCAGGCGAGCGCGGCCACCGCGCTCGCGCAGGCCGCATGGGTCGTGAAGCTGGGACCGGAGAGGTCGAGATAGCGAGCGATCTGCCCTGCCACGACGTTCCCGAGCCATCCGGTCATCGATCCGTCATGGACCGGCGTACACCCTGCCAGGGCCTCCTTCGGCCAGGTGCCGAGGATCGCCTCCTGGAGATCGGGGGCGAGTCTGCGGAAGTGTTCGTTCCTGCGCAGCGCATCGTAGGCCGCGTGGAAGTAGACCTGTCGGATCGTGTTGTCCCGGACGCCGACCCCGCCCTTGGCGTTGCCCAGGATCACCGCGCAGCGCGAGCGGTCGAAGTCCCGTTTCAGGTAACCGCTTTGCGAGAAGAGTTCGTAGGCCGCGGCCAGGGCCATCCGGATCACGATATCCATCGCCCTGGCGTCCATCGGATTGACGCCGAGGTCCCGGCGGTCGAAGCCGTCGTCGAGGACGAATCCACCGAGCCTGCTATAGGTCTTGTTCGGGGCCTTGCGGTCCGGGTCGTAGTAGAGATCGTGGTTCCAGCGCGACCGGGGCACCTCGATGATCCCGTCGGCCTTGCCGCACGTATTGCGCCAGAACGTCTCGGCGCCGTTGCCGATCGGGGAGACCGCCGCGACTGCCACGATCGCGATCGGATCCTTGCCGGAATTCGGGGAGGTCGGGTTCACAAGAGATCGAGCCTGGGAGTCCATGTCGTTCCTTCGAACACAGGAGCGCATCTTCGAGATATCAATTGTTGGGTTTCACCACACACAACTGTCGTAAATACCGTCAGATGAGACGATTCAGGGAGTTACCCGGGTAGGCGACTGCATGATCGGTACCGAAGCATCGGGAATCGGTTCCTGCAGGCGGAGGGGCTCGTGGAAGAGGGGCGAAGGGCGGTAAGCGATCTCCTTTCCGGACCGATGCTCCCTGGAAGGGCGCAGCGCAAAGGGGATGGGACGCTCCATGCCTCTCCCTCCTCCCTCCAGCCCGTCTGCCTCCTGCCGCACCGGCGTAATGCGGTGAAGTGCGAAAAAGTTCCGGGTGGATTTCATGGATCGATCGTGCGCCCGAGAGCAGCAGGATTGACTTTTTTCATCGATCTGTCGAAATGGATCGAAAGATCGAGGCCAGACAAGAGTGATGGACGACAAGCAATTCATCCGGATCGCAAAGGCGCTTGCCGACCCCCGGCGCTTCGAGATCTTCGAGGTCATCGCGGGAACGGAGGAGATGTCTTGCGGCGCGGTGGCGGAGCGTTTTCCGATCGGGCAATCGACGGTCTCCCACCATCTCAAGATCCTGACCGACGCGGGATTGCTCGATGTGCGCCGGGAGGGGCAGCATGGGTTCTTCAAGGCGAAGCCCGAGGTCCTCTGGGCCTATATCGAGGAACTGAAGGAACGCCTGCGTCTCTCTCCGGAGCGGATGGTGTCCGGATCGGGGGGAAGGGGGTGAATCATCGTTTCCCGAGTGTCGGGGGACCTTTCTTCCTGCTCCTGCTCCTGCTCCTTCTTCTCTTCGTTGGAGCGGCGGCGCCCCGCTACGGAGGGGAGGTCGTGATCGCCCTTCCCCCGCCCCTCGAGGTCGTCCCCCCCCCTCTGGCCGAGGGGGCGGCTGCGCGCTTCCTCGACCTGCACCTCTACGAGACGCTCTTTCGCATCGACGAGGGGGGCGTGCCCCGTCCCAATCTCCTGATCGGGGCATCGTGGGAGGTAGAGGAAGGAAGGCGCTTCCGCTTTCGCCTTCTTCCCGACCTCCACTTCCACGACGGCGTGTTGCTGACGGCCCACGATGTGGTCGCCTCGTTGCGTCGGCTCCTCGATCCCCGAGTGGATTCGCCCTACTGGTGGATTCTGCGTGATGTGGAGGGGGGAGAGGCGTTTCATCGGGGGGAGGGGACGCGGGTGGGGATCGTCGCGCCCGATCCCTTCACCGTGGAGATCACCTTCTCCCGGCCGGTATCCGATCTTCCCCTGCGGCTGGCGCACCCGGCCACGGCGGTGATGCCACGTCACCGGAAGCTTGCGTCCTCCCTCCCCGTGGGAAGCGGTCCCTTCCGCTTCATCGAGGCGCGGAAGGGACGGATCGTGTTGGCCGCCAACCCCCAGCACCATGAGGGACGCCCCTTCCTCGACCGGATCGTCGTGGTGGAGGAACGGGTGGATCGGACGCCTGAGCGCCGGATCGATCTGCACTTTCGCGATCCCGCGCCTCGCTTTCCGGAACTCGAGGCAAAGGAGCGCTTCCTCCCCCCCGCTTCGACCACGCTCCTCCTCTGGAACAGAGGGAAAGCGGCGATCGCAGAGGGGGAGCGCGCGCTGCGTGCCGCGATCGACAAGGGGGATCTCGTTCGCACCTATCTCGCACCCGGCACGGAGCCGGGGAGGGGGATCCTCCCCGACCGGACGGTCTTCTACGCCGCACTCCGCCACGAAGGGACGCAAGCCCCCCCCTTCCCCCCTTCGAGGGCGGAAGGACCCAAGATCCGTTTCCTCGTCCCCAAAGGGGGGGAGACGGTCCGACGGCTTGCCCGGCGGATCGAGGTCTTTCTCGAGGAGAAACTCGGCTGGCACGCCCGGATCGAGTTCCTGGAAGAAAGGACGCTCCAACGGCGCCTGGCTGCGGGGAGGTTCGATCTGGCGCTCCTCTTCTGGCATGCGGCCTTCCCCGACCCCTTTCTCGCGCTGGAGGATTTCTGTGCGGATGCGGCCCGTTTCCTCCCGGGTGGAGCAGGGGAAGCCTGCCAGAGGGTCCCCCGTCTGAGCACCCTTTCCGATCCCTCCGCCCGCTGGGAGGCTCTCTTTGGAATCGAGGAAGAGATCGGGGAGGCGCTTCCCGTGCTCTTCCTCTTTCACCCCGTCGTAGGGCTCGAGGGGGGAGGGAGGCTTACAGGGATCCGTTTCTCCCCCGGCGGTCTCCCGCTTCTGGCCGATGCATGGTGGTCGAAGCGATGACTCGTCCGTCGGCGGGCAGAAGGTGGGGGATCCGGACGCGACTCCTCCTCGTCACCTCCCTCCTCGTCGTCCTCCCCTATACCGTGGCGATCGCGGCGATCCTCGAGGCCGTCACGCAACACTTCCGGGAGATCGCGCAGCGCCGCCTCCTGGCCGTGGAAGGGACGATCTCCGATGCGTTCCGGCAATGGGAGGAGGAACTGAAACGAACCCTCGAGACGATCGCGTACCGTTCCCCCCTCATCGAGGATATCGCGCGGGCGCTTGGGGGAGGTCTGCTCGATCCCGCCCTCTTCTTCGAACGAATGGAGCAGACCGCCCAGGCCTACGGACTCGACCGCCTGGAGGTGCTCGAGCGGGATGGGACGATCGTCGTGGCTTACGGCCCTGCCCGGGAACGCTTCGGCTTCCCCGACCGGCATACCCTCGGTCTCGTGGAGGCGTTTGCCGGAGCGGGACGTTTCGTCGTGGAAGGGGGCGAGGAAGGGGATCGCCTCGACTTCCGGGTCGCCCAGCGGGTCCGGGTGGCAGGGCATGACCTCATCCTCTCCGTGGGACGGCGGATCGACCGCAAGAGCATCCGGGCGCTCTCCCGCTCGACCGGTGCCTGGGTCACGGTGGCCCCCTCACCGGAGGCGTGGCGGACGATCGCCGAACGGATCGGCCTGGTGGAGGGGAGGGGAGGTCGCCCCCTTCGGGGCACGGTGGGGGGGGAACCCTACGCCCTTCGGCGCATGCCCCTTGCGACCTTCCCCCCTGGGGGAGGGAGCGCCCTCCTCTTCGGCATCTCGGAACGCGAGAGCGAGGATCTCCGCCACTACATCGAGAGTGTGGCCGCCTTCATCGGCTCCCTGGGGCTCGTCGTCGCCCTCCTGGCCACGCTTCTGGTGGGGCGCACCCTCTCCGCACCCCTCCTTTCGCTCGCTCAGGGGGTGCGCCGGGTGGCGGGGGGGGACCTCGAGGTCGTGGTGGAACGGACCACCCGTGACGAGATCGGGGATCTCGTCACCGCCTTCAACGAGATGACCCGGGACCTCCGACGTTACCGCCGGCGGCTCCAGTACACGGAACGGATCGCCGCCTGGCAGGAGATCGCCCGCCGGATGGCCCACGAGATCAAGAATCCCCTCTTTCCGATCCAGACCTCCATGGAGAACCTTCAGAAGGCTTACGAACGAAATCTTCCCGAATTCCCGGAGATCCTCGAAGAGGCGGGACGCATCGTGCTCGAAGAGGTGGAGAGCCTCGAGCGGATCATCGATGAGTTCTCCCGCTTCGCCCGCCTCCCCGCGCCGCGGAAGCAACCCTGCGACCTGAACGATCTCGTGCGGGACGCGCTTCCCTTCGTGACGGAGCGCGCCCCGCGGATCGTCGTGCGTCTCGCGCTCGCCGGGACGCTCCCCCCCCTGGCGCTCGATCGGGATCTCATCGTCCACCGGGTGCTCCACAACCTCCTCAAGAATGCCGTGGAGGCGATGGAGGGGGAAGGGGAACTCTCGATCGAGACGCTCCAGGAGGCAGACGTCGTCGAACTCCGGATCCGGGACAGCGGCCCGGGGATTCCACCGGCCTTGCGGGAGAAGATCTTCACCCCCTACTTCACGACGAAACCGGAGGGGACAGGACTCGGACTTGCAATTTCCCATCGGATCGTCCAGGATCATGGAGGAACGATCGAAGTGGAGAGCACCCCTTCGGGAACGACGATGATCGTCCGCTTCCCACGCCTTGCTCCCCCCAACGAAGATGGAAGGAAACCCCGATGAAACAGATGATCCAGGCCACCTTCCTCCTTCCTCTCCTCCTCCTCCTGCCGGCACCCGCCTGTCCGGACACCTCCTGCTCGGTGGAAGGAACGTGGCGCTATCACTACGAGAGTGAGAGTGGAAGCCAGGGGGTCGGTGCCGTGACCGTGACCCCCATCGAGAACGACCGCTTCGAGGTCCATGGCCGCGTGGCGGGGCAGGCGCTCGAATGGATCGGGGAAGGAACCCAGAAGCGTTTCTCCTTCGACTACGACTTCGAGTACGTCGGCACCTCGATCACAGGGAGTGAAACGTGCGAGATCTCCCTCACCTGCCGGGAGATGACGGGTACCTGGAGCGACAGCAGCGGGGACAGCGGAACCTCGAAATGGGAGAGAATCGAGTAACGGCGCGGGAACCAGGAACCGGAAATCCGAAACGATCCATGCTTGCGTGAGGGAAGAAGTTGGGCGTATCGACGAAACGACGGAATTTTTCACTGGCCATCCTGGTGATCCTCCTCGGGATCTTCTTCCTGCTCGGCTACCGTTTCCTCTTCGTGAAGCGGCTCGAAGTGGAGGACCGAAACGGGGACGGACGTCCGGATCACTGGAGCTATTGGCTGCGGGGGGAGATCCTCGAGGAGGTCAACGACCGCAACCACGACGGAAAGGCGGACGAATGGACCTACTACGAGGAGGGCTTGCGCTCGCGCTTCGAGACGGATCGCAACCTCGACGGTACCGTCGATGAATGGTATTATTACTACAACGACGTGATCCGCAAAGCGGTCTTCGACTACAACGGTCCTGGAAACGAAGCCGATGGCAAGCCCGACGTGTGGGTCACCTACGACGAGAAGGGGATCCGGAAACTCCTCGAGCGCGATTCGAACTTCGACGGCAAACCGGACAAGCGGTCGATCTACCGGCCGGGACGGATCAAGCCGATCCGGATCGAGACCGATACCGATTTCGACGGTACCTACGACGAGGGGAAGAATATTCCATGAACGAGCCCGCTGGAAAGGGGAAAACTCGCCCCACCCGTCGTGGCTTCCTCAAGGGGACGATTGCGCTCTCGGGGCTGCTCGGTTTTCCGGCGGGGGCCTACGCCTGGCGTTCGAACCGGCTCTGCGTGGTGTACGAACGCGCCAGCCTCTGGAACCTTCCCACCCCCCTTCGGATCGGGATCGTCACCGATCTGCACGCCCCCTACTACACCTTCGAGACTGCCGAACTGATCGATGCGATCAACGAGGCGGGGTGCGACTTCCTCTGCATCCTCGGCGACATGGCCGATACGCCTCACCGGGAGGCGCTGATCGGGGAGATCTGCCGGGGGATGCGGGCAAGGGGGGGGAAGTTCGCGATCCTCGGGAACTGGGAGTACTGGGGGGGGCTCGACCGCGATCGCCTTGCGGAGGCCTATGGAGCAGCCGGCGTGGAACTCCTCGTCAACGGACGTCGCACCTGCAAGATCGCAGGGAGGTCCATCAGGATCGTGGGGCTCGACGATCTCCTGGGCGGCCGGCCGGACTACGCCCTCCTGGAAGAAAAGCCGGGAACCCCCACGATCGTGCTGAGCCACTGTCCCGCCACCGCCCATGAGATCGCCCGGCGGCGTGGGTCCGCGACGTTGATCCTCTCGGGGCATACCCACGGGGGCCAGATCACCCCCTTCGGGGTCGTGCTCCGCCTTCCCCCCGGCAGCGCCGGGTTCGTGCGGGGGTGGTACCCCCTTGGGACCTCCCGCCTCTACGTCTCCCCCGGCCTTGGCAACAGCATCCTCCCCTTTCGCCTGGGACAACCACCCACCCTGGCGATCCTCGACATCTCATGACGAGCCGACGGCTTCCAACCCATCCGGACAGATAAGGAGTTCCGAATGAAAGAAGCAGAAGCCCTCGTCCATGGCAAATTCCAGCATCCCGACATCACGGCCAAGGGGGAACCCCGCGCCTTCGTCCCCCTCGAACGGCTCGAAACCCTCTGGTTCAATACGGGAACCCTGTGCAACCTCGCCTGTCGCAACTGCTACATCGAATCGACCCCCACGAACGACCGACTCGTCTACCTCACCTGTGACGAGGTCGCCACCTACCTCGACGAGATCGAAGCCAAAGCCCTGGGCACCCGTCAGATCGGGTTCACCGGCGGCGAACCCTTCATGAATCCCGAGATCGTCGCGATCCTGCGAAGCGCGCTCGAGCGGGGCTTCGAGGTCCTCGTGCTCACGAATGCGATGAGGCCGATGCAGAAGAAGAGGGAAGACCTGCTCGAACTCCGGGATCGCTTCGGGAAACGCCTCACACTGCGCGTCTCGATCGACCACTACACCCCGGAATGTCACGAGAAGGAGCGGGGCCCCCGGTCGTGGGCGCCGATGATCGAAGGGGTCCGATGGCTGGCGGAAAAGGGCTTCTCCCTCTCCGTGGCGGGACGGACCTGTTGGGACGAGCCGGAGGAGAAGCTGCGCGCGGGATTCGCGACGCTCTTTCGCGCCCTCGGGCTCTCGATCGATCCCTGCGACCCCACCCGCCTCGTCCTCTTCCCCGAGATGGACGAAGGAGCCGAGGTCCCGGAGATCACGACGAAGTGCTGGGAGATCCTCGGCATCGACCCCAGGTCGGTCATGTGCGCGACCTCCCGTATGGTCGTGAAACGGAAGGGGACCCCCCACCCCGTGGTCCTCTCCTGCACCCTTCTCCCCTACGACGAACGCTTCGAGATGGGCCGCACCCTCGAGGAAGCCGCCGGCGTCGTGAAGCTCAATCATCCCCACTGCGCGAAATTCTGCGTTCTGGGCGGGGGCTCGTGCAGCGCCGCCAGGTGATCGTCGTCCCCTCCTCCCCCCTTCGTGTGGGTGTATCGTGCCACCAGGCGATCCTCCCCTCTCCTTTTGTGTGAAATCCCGCAAAATTCTGTGTGAAAAGAAACAGGTTCGGGGGAGGATCAGGTTGGGATGGTTCACGTTGGTCCCTCCCCATCCTGATCTCGATCCTGAAAAAATACCATTCAGTCCTTTTTTCTGGGAGAGGGAGGATTTTTCTCGTGGGCGTGGTATTCATTTTGCTTTCCAAGCCGCGTCCAAAGAGCCAGGCTTTCCGTGGATCTTCTTTGTTGGGAGGCAGATGGATGAAACGCAAGAAGGATGAGAAGCATCCGGTATCGCGGCGGGATTTCCTGAAGATCTCCGGCGTGACGACGGCGGCGGCAGGGGTTTCGTCGCTCTTCCCCGGCGAGTTCGTGATGGCGGCGGAGACGGAGGGGAAGGCCACACCCAAGAGACGGCAGCTTCAGTCGCAGTGTCCCTATTGCGGGGTGGGATGCGGGACCCTGATCCAGGTCGAGGGGGATACGATCGTAGGGATGGTCCCCGACAAGGCGCACCCCACGAACAAGGGGATCCAGTGCATCAAAGGGCTGAACGCCAACGAGCCGGTCTACCAGGATCGCCTCGAGTACTGCCTCGTCCGGAAGGACATGACCGATCCGTTGACGGGACACGTCTCCGAGAGCAAGGGGCGTTTCGACGATTCGGTCTTCCGGCGGGTGAGCTACGAGGAGGCGGAAGAGATCGTGGCGGAGAAGATCGCCGCGATCGTGAAGAAGTTCGGGGGCAACAGCGTGGGGCTGAGCGGTTCGGGCCAGCTCACGATGGAGGCCCAGTGGATCGAGAACCTCCTCATGAAGGGGATTCTCACGTCGAACTCGATCGAGGCCAACGCCCGGATGTGCATGACCTCGGCGGTGACGGGGTATTTCGCGACGTTCGGTTCCGACACCCCCCCCACGAGCTACGACGACATCGAGATGGCGGACTTCATCACCTTCTGGGGGCACAATGCGCGTGAGGCGCACCCCGTGCTCTTCTGGCGGGTGGCGGACCACAAGAAGAAGACGGATATTCCCACGCTGGTGAGTGACCCGCGGCGCACCGGGACCGTCACCGGCCTCGAGGACGTCAACCCCCGCAACTCGTACCATTTCCAGACGATCAACGGGGACATCTCCTACCTCAACGCGATCGCGCACGTGATCCTCACGAAGTATCCCGAGGCCGTGATGCCGGAGAAGTGGCTCGACGAGAACACGACGGGCTGGCGGGAGTACGTGGCGGGGATCAAGGCGCGCTACTCGCCCCAACAGGTCGTGGAGCGGCTCAAGATCATCGATCAGGGGCGTGTGAGCGTCGAGCAGATCGAAAAGATCGCCAAGATCTGGGCCGAGGCCTCGATCAAGGGGCGAAAACGGGGCAAGGGGGGCGTGCTGACCTTCTGGGGGATCGGTTACAACCAGATGCTCCACGGGCAGCACAACACGATCTCGATCGTGAACCTCCACCTCCTGACAGGAAACATCGGGCGGCCCGGCTGTGGCACCCATTCCCAGACGGGGCAGCCCAACGCGATGAGCGAACGCCTCATGGGAGGATTGACCGGCCGTCTCCCCTTCAACAAGGGGCTCAACGACGAGAAGTGGCGCGGATGGATCAACAAATGCTGGCGCCTGCCGGCGGGACGGCTCAACATCACGGCGAGCCAGAAGAACCCGATGGCGATCGGGATGATGGAACGGGCCCTCAAAGGGGATCTCAAGGCGATGTTCTGGATGTACACGACGCACATCCATCTCCCCGACGTCCAGACCCTCGTTCGCCCCGCGATGATGAAGACCTTCACCGTGGCCCAGGACATCTACCGTCATGCCCCCAACCTCCTCTACGCCGACGTCGTCTTCCCGGCGATCACATGGGGAGAATGGAGCGGCGGTGTCTACATCCAGAGCGAACGGCGGCTCTACGTCAACGACGGCGTCGGGGTTGGCCGCAACGCCAAGGGGAAGGTCCTCATGGAGGCCCGCCCCGACATGGATCTTGCGATCGACAAGGCCAGGTCGATCGGCAGGAAGCTCGGCCTCGACGTCGATAAGATCCTCCCCTACAAGAAGACGATCACGAACAAGTACGGCCAGAAGTTCTACGATCCGGAGGAGGTCTTCCGCGACATCATCCGGGCCTCCAAGGGCTCCGACGCCGACCTGACCGGGATCCTCGAGGTGGAGCAGAAGGATGGGATCAGCCCCTACGAGCAGCTCCGCCGGCTGCGCGGCATCCAGTGGCCCGCACCGACCTACGAACTCGCCAAGAAGGGAGGAGTCGCGCGCCGCTACATGGGACAGGAGAACTGGCCGGGCAAGCCGTACGGCAACTTCCCCAAACCGGACGGAAAGGCGCACTTCAAACTCTGCGAGCAGAACTACGACACGCTGAAGGAGACGTGTGCGAAGCTGATGACCTTCGGGGAGAGCGTCGGAGAACTCGTCCACAAGGGGGCCTCGAACAAGGAGATCCTGGCCGCGGCGGAGAAGCAGCCCTTCCTCATCGATCATCTCGCGCTCCTCGTCCACGCCCGGGACAACGCCCTCGTTCCGGAACTCCCCGACCTCGACTTCTTCCGTGACGAATCGAAGAGCCTCGAGGATGCGAAGAAGGAGAACAAGTATCCCTTCTGGCTCGGGCTCGGGATCGTCTACGAGCACTTCCACACCTCGAAGACGATCCGGGGGGCCACGACCCTCAAACTCGTGCCGGAGCAGTACGTCGAGGTCAACGAGGACGACGCGGAGCGCTACGGTCTCGAGGATGGCGAAAAGGTCCGGGTGGTGACGCGGCGCGGCTCTTTCGAGGCCCGCGTCTCGGTCGGCACCGATTCTCTCGTCAAACCGGCGCGTTCCGAGGTGCCCTCCGGTTATCTCTTCAGCCCGTGGAACCTCTCGGTGGCCGACAGCGCCGACCCGAAGAAGAACCGCTGGCTCGTCAACGCGGTGAGCCACCGCGCCTGGGATCCGGTGTCGGGACAGGCGGACTACAAGAAGCTCGCCGCCCGGATCGAGAAGATCTGAACGGCGTTCCGGGGAGCAGAGGGGATGGCATCGTCCTGGTTCAGACGGATGAGCCGCAGGGGTTTCCTGCGGAACGTGACGGTGGTGGCGGGCTCGCTGGCCGCGGGCTTCGGCTTCCTGCGTCCCACGGAAGCGGGGGGGGCCGTGCTTCGTCCGCCGGGGGCCCTCCCGGAGGACGAATTCCTCGCCCGTTGTATCCGCTGTGGCCAATGTGGCGATGCCTGTCCGAACCAGGCGATCCGCCCCTTCACCCGGGAAGCGGGGCGGCCCTTCTCCATGGCCCCGGGGCGGGCGGAGGTCGGAACCCCGGTGATCTTCCCCCGCCTGCAAGCCTGTAACCTCTGCGGCGGGGACCAGGGGAAGATGCTGCTCTGTACGGCGGCCTGTCCCACCGGCGCGCTCGTTCCCGTCGAAAAGGACGCTGCGGCGATCCAGGAGAAGGTTTCGATGGGGGTCTCCACCCTCGACGAGAACCTCTGTTACTCCTACCAGGGGAGTTCCTGCGGGGTCTGCGTCAAGGCGTGTCCCTTCGAGGGGAAGGCGCTGCGCGCAGGCTTCATGGAACAACCGATCCTCGATCCCACCTACTGTGTCGGTTGTGGGCTGTGCGAGCGGGCGTGTATCCGCTATCCGCAGGCGATCTCGATCGTCCCGGATCGGCAGCGGGGGGGATGACGATGGACCGACGGCAGTTTCTCAAGAAGACGGCAGGGAGCGCGCTCGGGTTCGGTCTCCTCCTGGGGTTCATGGGGGGGGTGGAAAAGGAACGCCCGAACTACCTCCTTCCCGAATGGGATCGTCGGGGACTGATCCGCCCCCCCGGTTCCGTGGCGGAGACGGCATTCCTGGCCAGGTGCATCCGCTGCACGCGCTGCGCCGAGGTCTGCCAGGCCGGTGCGATCCGCCTCTTCGGCAAGGGGAGCGGGAAACACCAGGGAACCCCCTTCATCCTCCCCGAGGAGACGGCCTGCACGCTCTGTCTCTCGTGCGGGGCGGCGTGTCCCACGGGAGCGATCGAACCCCTCTCGGAGATGACCGAGGCCCGGATGGGGACCGCCGTCGTCGATGAACGGCTCTGCGTCAGCCACAACGGCTCCGGGATCTGTGGCGCCTGTTTCACCGCCTGTCCCTTGAAGGGACGGGCGATCCGGCAGGGACAGCACAACCGTCCCACGGTCGATCCCGAGCAGTGCGTCGGCTGTGGTCTCTGCGAGGATGCCTGCATCGTCAAGGAGAACAAGGCGATCCGGGTCTTTTCCCGGCGGAGGTTCGCATGAAGACGAAGATCTGGCCCTGGCGCCGCACGATTCAACTCCTCGTCCTGCTCCTCACGATCGCGCTGCCGATCCTGGCACGCTACAGTCACTACCTCTCCGCGCGCCAGCTCGACAACCGGATCGAGAAGTGGGGGGGGAGCACGCAGGGGGAACTCCTGGCTGCCACCGACCGGGTCATCCGCCTCGGGATTCCGGACGGGGAGGGGGGGGTTCCGACCCGTCGTCCCCGCAAGGCGATCCTCGAACGGACCCGGAAGTTCTACGGTTCCCCCTGGTCGATCACCCTCTTCGGGGTCTCGATGACCGATCTGCTGGCGGGAGCGGAGAGCTTCGTTGCCTCATGGAATTTTACGGTGGCCTTCTGGACGGGGTTGCTCCTCCCCCTCCTCCTCACCCTCCTTCTCGGACGGGTGTTCTGTGGATGGATCTGTCCGGCAGGCTTCCTCTTCGACATGACGGCGAAGGTGCGAACCTTCGTGAAATTCCTCGAAATTCATCCTCCGTCACTCCGGATCTGGCGGGGAAACAAATACGTCCTTCTCGGTGTGGGACTCCTCTTCACGCTCGTGGTGGGGCTTCCCCTGCTCGACTACATCTATCCGCCAGCGATCGTGAGCCGGGAGATCCACGCCTTCGTGCTCAACCTCTTCGACGTGGCGGAAAACGGCGGGGTGCGTTTCGTCGTGGGGGGGCTCTCGGGCGCCTCCCTCTTCTTCCTTGCGCTCCTGCTCGGAGAGATCTTCCTTGCGCCCCGTTTCTTCTGCCGTTCGGTCTGCCCCGGGGGGGCGATCTATTCCGCGCTCGGGCGCTACCGGATCCTCCGGATTCGCCGGAAGGTCGATCGTTGCACCCTCTGTACCCTCTGTAACGTCCACTGCCCTCGGGGTCTCCTGCCGATGACGGACCGCACCGGAATGGAGTGCGACAACTGCGGCGTCTGTATCGACGTCTGTCCCGACGATGCCATCGGGTACGCGCTCTCCACGACGAGTTCCGGGATCCCGGGACCTGCGGCGAAGGATGGGAAGGGAGATCCGAGTCCCGGGCATGAGAAGGAGGTTCGGGATGTCGCGTGACCGGAAAGGAATGGGAATCCCTCCCTGGCGCGGGTGGGGGGGGGCGCTGGCCTCTCTCCTGCTCCTCCTCCCCACCGCCGCGGCCGCGCATCACATCATGGGGATCCCCCACTACGCCTACGACGAGAACTATCCCCAGGCGCCGGTGCTCAAGCTCCTCGAGGACGTGGGCGACTGGGAGTTCCAGTTGACGAGCTATCCGGGCAACCCCGCCCCCGGGGAGCGGACGCAGCTCAACGTCTATGTCGTCTCCCGTCTCGATCGGACGCCCTACGATCTTCCGATGACGCTCACGATCCAGGAGCAGGGGATCTTCGGGGGGAAGAAGGTCGTCTTCGGACCCGATACGACGACGCTCGACGAGAACGTCTTCAAGTTCTACCCCGTCTACCCGGCGGAGGGGAACTACGAGGTCGTCCTCACCTTCCAGGATGGGAAGGTCGTCTCGACCCTCCGCTTTCCGATGGTGGTGGGGCAGCCTGGCTCCCCCTGGACGCCGCTGCTCGCCTTCGGCGGCGGGCTCACCTTCCTGCTCGTCGTGATCCGGGCCGCCCGGATCAAGATGGCACGGCGCCGGCAGGCCGACGCGACCGACTCGATGGAGGATGCGGTATGAATCGGCGGTTCGCCCTGGCATTCCCATGGTTCCTCCTTGCGCTCGTCGTGGGGATCATCGTTTTCGATCAGAGCCGGGTGCGGGATGTGATCGAGCTGCCGGCGAATGCCGCGGTATCGCCTGCCGGGGATGTCCCTGTGGGGAGCGTTCGCGACCTCGTGTGCGGGATGAACGTCCGGCCGCGCACGGCCTACCCCCTCCGGATCGGATCGCGGACCTTCTATTTCTGCAGCACGCGCTGCCGGGATCGCTTCCTGGAGGATCCGGCGCGATGGATGCGTGCCCCGCAGGCGCGGCGGGGAGGGCATACGATGCAGGGGCTTCCGACCTGGATGTACCAGGCTTCGGTGGCGATCGTGCTCCTTCTCTCTTTCGGCATCTTCGAGTTCGTCTCCTGGCGGGCCGGCAAGCGGGCACCGGTGGTCCCTGCGATCGCTGCACGGAAACCGCTGACGGCCCATCCCGGGGTGCGGCGCCTGCTGCGCCGGCCGGGATTTCAGACGAGCGCCCGTCTCATGATGGTGGCGATCTTCCTCTTCATCATCTACGCGGGCCTCTTCGGCAACCAGAACCCCACGATGAACATCGCGCCGCTCCTCACGTGGACGATCTGGTGGGCGGGGTTGATCTTCCTCATCCTCTACTTCGGGAAGGCGTGGTGCTACGTCTGTCCCTGGGACGCGCTCGCCACCTGGCTCGAGCGGCTGAGTCTAAAGTCTCCCCGCCGCTCGGGACTGGGGCTGCGTCTCCCCTGGCCGCGGCGGATGCGCAACATCTGGTTCGCGGTGATCCTCTTCGTGCTCCTCACCTGGGTGGAGCTGGGGATGGGGATCACGTCGATCCCGCGGGCCACGGCGTGGGTCGCCCTCATCATCCTCGGCCTTGCGATCGTCTCGGCGCTCGTGTTCGACCGCAAGTCGTTCTGCCGCTATGGATGCCTGGTGGGGCGTGTCTCGGGCCTCTATGCGCTCTTTTCGAGTCTCGAACTCCGGGCAGAGGACGAGGCGGTCTGCCGTTCCTGCAAGACGCACGACTGTTTCAAGGGGAACGATCGGGGGGATGGATGTCCGACCTTCGAGTTCCCCCGGGTGATGAAGGAGAGCACCTACTGCATCCTCTGCACGGAATGTCTCAAGACCTGTCCGCACGACAACATCGCGATCCGCGCGCGGCCGTGGGGGGCGGATCTGGCGGCGATGGGCAAACCCCGGACCGATGAGGCATTTCTTGCGATCATCCTCCTTTCGATGACGGGGTTTCATGGTCTGACGATGACGCCGGCCTGGCATGCGTGGAACGAGGCCCTTCAGAGGACGCTCGGGATCGCCCCGGGGCTTTCCTTCGGCCTCCTCATGCTCGGGATGCTCCTCCTGCCGATCGCCTTCTTTGCGCTGATCGCCCGGATCTCGGCACGGTGGAGTGCTCCCCACGGTACCCGTGCGCTCTTCCTCCACTACGCCTATGCGCTCCTGCCGATCGCGCTCTTCTATCATCTCGCGCACAACGCGGGGCACTTCTTCATGGAAGGCCCGAAGATCGTGGCCCTCCTCTCCGACCCCCTGGGGCGGGGGTGGAATCTCTTCGGGACGGCGGGATGGAACGTTCCGCCGCTCATCTCGCTCGAGGGGTTGTGGTGGATCCAGGTCCTCTTCGTCCTCATCGGTCATGTCTACAGCCTCTGGATCACAGAACGAACCACACGAAAGTTGGTTCCCAACCGTAGGGATGCATTCTTCTGTCAACTTCCCATGCTGATCGCGATGGTGCTCTTCAGCACCTTCAGCCTCTGGCTGCTGCGCCAGCCGATGGAGATGCGGGTTTCGGCGATGTGAGCCAGATCCGGAAACTCCAGGACGCATGGGACCTCTTCAGGGGAGTGGTGTAGCCACGGGACCTCGAACGGTAAGGAAACGAGACGAACGAGCATGAAGGAATGCTACAGCAGGAAAGAATTCTTCCGCCTCGGATTTGCGGAGGCCTTTCGCCTCCTCGACGAGGTGGTCCAGGGCGTGCGCGCGCCGTTGCGGGAAGTCGAAAGGGCGCTCAGAGAAGGGGCCGCCACGCCGCAGCGGCCCCTTTTCGTCCGCCCCCCGGGCGCACTGCCGGAGGAGGCGTTCCTGGCCGCCTGCACCCGCTGCGACGAATGCGTGAAGGCATGCCCCCATTGGGCGATCCGGAAGGCGGGACCGGAACTGGGCGCAGCGCTGGCCGGCTCTCCGATCATGATTCCCCATGAGAGTCCCTGCCACCTCTGTGCGGATTGGCCCTGCATCGCGGCCTGCGAGGCGGGGGCCCTCTCCTTTCCCGCTCCGGGAGCCCGCCTCACCGTGGGGCGGGCGGTCGTCGAGGAAGCGCATTGCTACATGGCGCAAGGGCAGCCGTGCGACTACTGCGTGAAACACTGCCCCGAGAAGCCCAAGGCGATCACGCTCACCGCGCCGGGGCAGAAGGCCGCCGTCTCCGACGACCGCTGCACGGGGTGTGGGATCTGTGCCCAGATCTGCCCCGCCTCGGCGATCCGGATCGTTCCGGAGCGTCGCGTTCGAGCAGACGAAACCGTCCGGTCCGACCCGACATCCTGACAACGACCCGGAACCTCGTTCCGAATGGAAGACGATGGAGCAAGTTTTCAAACGTGTGACGAAGGAGTGACCATGCCTTTCCGATTTCGATCCTCGATGCGCCTTCTCCTCCTCAGCCTGGGCGTTTGGCTCTGCCTGGCGGGAAGTGGGAAGGCCGGGGAGGATGACGGCACCTTCCAGAAGCAGGCCGCGCGCTTTGCGCAGCAGTGCAGCAAGTGTCATACGATCGGTCAAGGGGACCGGGTGGGCCCCGACCTCAAGGATGTCACGAAGCGACGGAAACGGGATTGGCTGATCGGTTTCATCACCGCGCCGGGACGCTATCTCGACACCGATCCGATCGCCCAGCAGCTGCTCAAACGCTACAACGGCGTGCGAATGGCGGAACTCGGCCTCTCGCGCTCCGAGGCAGAGGCGATGATCGCCTATATCGAGACGGTGAGCGAGGGGGGCGGCGGCGTGGAGATTCCCCGGCCGCTCCTCCCGGAGAAGAAGGATCGGCGCATCGCGGGTCCCGGTCCGCGAGGCCCGGTCCATCGGGGAGGACTCGTGGCCCTCGGGGTCGTCGTGCTCCTTGGCCTTGCGGCCTGGGGGGCCGGGTACAACGGTCTTCTCGGAACGCTCGGGATCGTGGCGGCCTTCCTCCTCTACTGGAGCCTCGGCGGTTACCGCTACCACCATCTCTGGGGCAACGACCAGGGATACGAACCCGAACAGCCGATCGCCTTCTCGCATGCCCTGCACGCCGGGGAGATGGAGATCTCCTGTCTTTACTGCCACAGCGGCGCGGAGCGCGGACCCGTGGCGGGCGTGCCCGCCGTCGGGGTCTGTATGAACTGCCACCGGATCGTCGATCGGCGCCGGGGGCAGGCGCATCCCTCCCCCGAGATCGCCAAGATCCGGGCCGCCTGGGAGAGCCGAAAGAGCGATACGCCGAAACCGATCCGGTGGGTACGTGTCCATCGGCTCCCCGCCTTCGTCCACTTTACCCACGAGGCACATGTCCGAAATGGGATCACGTGCCAGGAGTGTCACGGACCGGTCCAGGAGATGGAACGGATTCGCCAGGTGAGCGATCTTTCGATGGGATGGTGCGTCAACTGCCACCGCAAGAAGGGGGTGGAGGTGCCGACCCATTGGCTCCGTTCCCAGGCATCCACCGATTGCAACATCTGTCACCAGTAGGAGGCGCGTGATCCATGTCCCACGATGAACGGAAAGCAGGGGTGCAGGATCGGATCGACACCTTGAACCGGAGGACCTTCCTCCAGATCCTCGGCGGTAGTTTCGCCGCGCTCTCCCTTGCCGGCTGTGATTTTCGTCCCCCCCGGGAGGAGATCGTCCCCTTCCTCGAACAACCGGAGGAGGTGACGCCAGGACTCTCCCTCTGGTACGCCTCGACGTGCGCGGCATGTCCCGCCTCGTGCGGGATCCTCGTCAAGAACCGGGACGGGCGTCCGATCAAGCTCGAAGGCAATCCCCTCCACCCCCTCTCCCTCGGGGGGCTCTGCGCCCGGGGGCAGGCCTCGGTGCTCGACCTCTACGATTCGGAGCGTTTCCGGGGCCCCCGGATCGGGGGCAAGGAAGCCACCTGGGAGGAGATCGACCGGCAAGTCCGTAAGGAACTCGAGGGGGTGAAGGAGCGCGGCAAGAAGCTCGTGATCCTCTCCACGACGATCACGAGCCCTACGCTCCTCTCCGCGATCGAGAGGTTCAAGGGTGCGTATCCCAACACGGAGCACGTGATCTACGACCCCCTCTCGGCCCACGGCATCCTCGAGGCGCACGCCCGGACCCATGGCCGCCGGGTCGTTCCGTGGTACCGCTTCGAGAAGGCCAGGGTGATCGTCTCCTTCGACGCCGATTTCCTCGGAACGTGGCTCTCTCCCGTGGAGTTCACGAAGGGGTGGGCCAAGAACCGGAAGATCGATCCCCGCCATCCCACGCTCTCCTGGCACGCCCAGTTCGAGCCGCGGATGTCGGTGACGGGAGCGAATGCGGACCTCCGGGTCCCGCTGCGCCCCTCGGAGATCTTCGACACCCTCCTGGCGATCGCCCACCGGATCGCGAAGAAGCTGGGACGCGGGGAAGAGCGGTGGCTCCCCCAGGGGAGAAAGAGCCCCGTGGAGGAAGAGATCCTCGAAAAAACCATCGATCGTCTCCTCGAAACGCGGGGACGCAGCCTCGTGGTGTGCGGCGTGAACGACGTCGATACGCAACTCCTCGTCAACGCCGTCAACCACCTCCTCGACAACTACGGAGAAACGATCGATCTTCGCCAGCCCTCCCTCCAGTACCAGGGGGACGACGACCGGATGCGCGCGCTCATCGAGGAGATGGGGCGTGGAGAGGTCGGAGGGATGCTTTTCCTCGACGCCAATCCCCTCTACGACCATCCGGAGCGGGAAAGGATCGCGCGGGCACTCGAACGGATCCCCTTCACCCTCTCCTTTGCGGGGCGACGCGAGGAGACTGCGGGGGCCTGCACCTTCCTGGCTCCCGACGACCACCCCCTCGAGCGCTGGGGGGACGCTCATCCCCATTTCGGGGTGTATACGCTCTTTCAACCGACGATCGCCCCCCTCTACGAGACGCGCTCGGCGATCACCTCGCTGCTGGCCTGGAGCGGGGTGGAGACGACGGCCTACGATGCGTTGCGCGAGGTCTGGCGGGAGAAGCTCTTCGTCCGTCGGAAGGGGGGAGCATCCGATTTCGAGACCTTCTGGACGAACGCGGTGCGCGACGGCGTCTTCCTCCTCGAAGGGGAACGCCTTCCCCTCGCGCCCTTCGAGTTTCGCCCCGTGGCCCGGATCCGGCGCCCGAAGGCTCCAACGACAGAGGGGTTCGAACTCGCCGTCTTCGCCGGCGTGGCGCTCGGAGACGGCCGGCAGGCGAACAACCCCTGGCTCCAGGAACTCCCCGACCCGATCGCCCGGACGACCTGGGGGAATCATGCCGCGATCTCGCCGGCGAGCGCGCGGCGGCTCGGTGTCGTGGAGGGACGGGTCGTGCGCCTCGCGACAGGGAGCAAAGGGGTGGAACTCCCCGTCCGCATCGAGCCCGGCATGCCGGAGGGGGTCGTGGCCGTCGCACTGGGATATGGGCGAAAGGGGGTTGGAAGGATCGCGGCGAACCTCCCGGTGAAGAAGTTCCTCCCGATCGAGGTCGAGGAACCCAACCCCGGGGGTGTGGATCTCTACCCCTTCCTCGGCGCGCACACCGTCACCCTCACCCCCCTCGACCGGATCGAGCCCCTCGCCAGGACGCAGGGCTACGACTACCAGGTCGAGCCGATGACGGGGAAAAAACGGGAGATCGTCCGGGAGACGACGCTCTCCGAACTCGAACACCCCGAGGCGGAGGCCCACGAGACGGAACCCGAGGCCGAAGCCGATCTCTGGCCCGAGCATCCCTATCCCGGACACAAGTGGGGGATGGCGATCGACCTCAACGCCTGCACCGGGTGCGCCGCCTGCGTCGTCTCCTGCCAGGCGGAGAACAACGTCCCCGTGGTCGGCAAGGTGGAGGTCCGAAAGAACCGGGCGATGCACTGGATCCGGATCGACCGCTACTACAGCGGCTCCGAGGAGGCCCCCGAGGAGAATCCCCATGTCGCCTTCCAGCCGATGCTCTGCCAGCACTGCGACCATGCCCCCTGTGAGACGGTCTGCCCCGTCCTTGCCACGCTGCACAGTTCCGAGGGGATCAACATGCAGATCTACAACCGGTGCGTGGGGACCCGCTACTGCGCGAACAACTGCCCCTACAAGGTGCGGCGCTTCAACTGGTTCGACTACGCGCACGACGACCTCGTGCAGAACCTCGTGCTCAACCCCGACATCACGGTGCGCTCCCGTGGCGTGATGGAGAAGTGTTCCTTCTGCATCCAGCGGATCGCGGAGGCGAAACGCAATGCGCGGGGGGAAGGGCGCGATCTCATCGACGGCGACGTGAAGACCGCCTGCATGGAGAGCTGCCCGGGCGAGGCGATCGTCTTCGGCGACGTGAACAACCCCAACAGCCGGATCGCCAGGCTGATGAAGGATCCGCGCCGCTACGGCGTGCTCACCGAGATCGGGACGAAACCGGCGGTCTTCTATCTCACCAAGGTGTGGAACAGGGATTCCGAGGAGTAACATTACGATGGCTTACGGATCAACGCTCAGAGCGCCGCTCGTCGACGGCGAGAAGACCTATCACGAGGTGACGCAAGACGTCTGCCGCCCCCTGGATCGGGGGCCCACCTGGCTCTGGTACCTGGGCTTCACCGGCGCGCTCGTCTCCCTCGTCATCGGCGTCGTCATGGTCGTGCAGGAGATCTGGACCGGGGTCGGAACGTGGGGACTCAACAGCACGGTCGGCTGGGCCTGGGCGATCACGAACTTCGTCTTCTGGGTCGGGATCGGACATGCAGGAACCCTCATCTCGGCGATCCTCTACCTCATGCGGCAGCGGTGGCGGACCTCGGTGAACCGTGCCGCGGAAGCGATGACGATCTTCGCCGTGATGTGCGCGGGGCTCTTCCCGATCATCCACATGGGGCGGCCATGGTTGGCCTTCTGGGTCTTCCCCTATCCGAACACGCGGGGTCCCCTCTGGGTGAACTTCCGCTCGGCGCTCATGTGGGACGTCTTTGCGATCAGCACCTACTTCCTCGTCTCGCTCACCTTCTGGTACGTGGGGCTGATTCCCGACCTGGCCACGATCCGGGACCGGCTCTCCGGGGGGATCCGCAAGAAGCTCTACGGATTCTTCAGCCTCGGGTGGGACGGCTCGAACCGGACGTGGAGCCGCTACGAGATGGTCTACCTCCTGCTGGCGGGTCTCTCGACGCCGCTCGTCTTCTCCGTCCACACGGTGGTGAGCTTCGATTTCGCCACCGGCGTGATTCCGGGGTGGCACTCGACGATCTTCCCCCCCTACTTCGTGTGCGGGGCGATCTTTTCGGGGTTTGCGATGGTGCTCACCCTCATGCTCGTGGCCCGGAAGGTGATGCGGCTCGAGGCCTACATCACGGAGCGGCATCTCGATGCGATGTGCAAGGTGACGCTTTTCACCTCCCTGATCGTGGGTTCGGCCTATCTCATCGAACTCCTGACCGCGTGGTACAGCGGGAATCCGTTCGAGCAGTTCCTCTTTCTCAACCGGATCCGCGGGCCGTATGCCTGGGCATACGCGACGATGTTCCTCTGCAACGTGATCGTGCCTCAGCTCCTCTGGTTCCGGAAGGTGCGCACGACGCCGCTGATCCTCTTTCCGATCTCGATCGCGATCAACATCGGGATGTGGTTCGAGCGTTTCGTGATCGTGGTGACGAGTCTGCACCGTGACTTCCTCCCCTCGAGCTGGTCGTACTATTCCCCCACCTATGTGGAGGTGGGGATCCTCATCGGTAGCTTCGGGCTCTTCTTCACCTGTTTCTTCCTCTTCTGCCGTTTCCTTCCGGTGATCGCGATCGGAGAGGTGAAGGGGGTGCTCCACCATGGCCGGGAGGCCCACGGGGCGTAAAGGGAATATCGCCTCCCTCCTCGGGAAGGGGGAGGAGACCGCTTTTTCGTGAGGAGTGATTCACCATGTCGAAACGGATCGTGATCGGCGTCTTCCAGGGAGAACGGGAGATCGTGGCGGCAACCGAAGCCGCCCGCATGCGGGGATTTTCCATTCACGACGTCTATACCCCCTTTGCGGTGCATGGGCTCGACCGGGCGATGGGGCTTCGGCGAAGCCGCCTCTCTCTCGTTTGTTTCCTCCTGGGGCTCACCGGGCTCACCTTCGCCCTGGGCGGGCAGCTTTGGACCCATGCGTGGAATTGGCCCCTCAACATCGGCGGGAAGTCCTACACGGCGCTTCCGGCGCTCATTCCGATCACCTTCGAGCTGACCGTGCTCTTCGCCGCGCTCGGAACGGTCTTCGTCCTTTTTCTGCGCTGCGGGCTGCGGCCTGGGAAACGCCCCCGCTTCTCCTTTCCGGGGGTCACGGACGACCGCTTCGTCCTGGCGATCGAGGCGGAAGGGGAAACGCCGGAGCGGATCTCGGCTTTTCTCAAACAGCATCAAGCCACAGACATTCGAGAGATGACGGTCCAATGATGAAAAAGCGAAACATCCTTCTCCTGACCTGTCTCGTCTTCTTCCTCATCCTGACGCGCCGGGACTTCTCACGGCCCCATGTGCGGGTTCTTCCCGACATGGTGGACTCGCCGGCCTACGAGAGCCAGAGTGGAAACGGCCTCTTCCGCGACGGCCTCACGATGCGGGCGCCGGTTCCGGGGACGATTCCGCGCGGTTTCACCCCCTTTCCGTACGGGAACTCCGAGGCGGAGCGACGGCGGGCCGCGGCGGAGTTGAAGAACCCCATCCCTCGTACCTACGCGGCACTCGACCGGGGCCGTTTCGTCTTCGAGAACTTCTGTGCCCACTGTCACGGACTCACGGGTCATGGGGATGGGGGCGTGGCGCGGCGCTTCTCGGGGTTCTCCATGTCGATCGTGGGGAAGGGGACCGTCGATCTTCCCGATGGAGAGATCTTCCACATCATCACGTACGGCCGCAACAACATGCCGGGGCATGCGGCCCAGATTCCGCAGGAGGACCGCTGGAAGGCGATCCTCTACCTGCGCGATCTCCAGGAGCGGGAAGCGCAGCGGCTCGCCGCACTCGGTCTGGCCGTGGAGGAGGATCCTCGCAGGTATACGCTCGTCTCCGCGGAATACGGCGCGGAACTCTTCGGGAAGCACTGCGCCGCGTGCCACGGCAAGGAGGGGAAGACCCCCCAGAAGGGGATCCCCCGCCTCAACAATCCCCGCGTCCTTGCCGTGGCCGATGAGAACTTCTACCTCGACATCATCACGCACGGCCGCAAGGGGAGCATCATGCCAGCCTGGGAGAAGGTCCTGACCCCCACCCAGCTTCGCAGCATCGTGGCCTACATCCGCTCCTGGCTCCCGAAGCGTCTCGACCGAAGCCGCGTGGCATCGAGCCTCGGGGATCCCGCACGGGGACGCAAGCTCTTCCGGGGCAACTGCGCCCCCTGCCACGGCGCGCACGGAGAAGGGGGGATTGCCGTCTCCCTGAATTCTCCGACTTTCCTCGCCGTCGCTTCCGACGCCTTCCTGCGCGATACGATCACGAAGGGACGAAAGAATACCGCCATGCCTGCCTGGCCCGATCTGAGCGCGGAGGAGGTCTCCGATATCCTCGCCTACATCCGGAGTTGGGGGCGTCCCCAGCACACCTTCGCCGACGTGGCGCCCCGGATTGCCAAGGGATCGGCACGGATCGGGAAGAAGATCTTCCGCTCGCGTTGCAGCGGCTGCCACGGCAGAAAGGGGGAAGGGGGAATCGGCTCCCGCCTCAATTCGCAGAGTTTCCTCTCGATCGTCGATGACCGCTTCCTCTACCGGGCGATCATGGAGGGGCGTCCCGGTACTGCGATGCCCGCCTGGCACTTCCTCGAAGCGCAGGATGTCGCGGATCTGATCCGCTTCATCCGCAAGTGGCAGAAGACCCCCAGCCGCCGTCTCCCGAACGTTGCGCACGGCGGGCGCCCCGAGTTCGGAAAGCTCCTCTACGAACGGGCATGCATCGCCTGCCACGGACCCGAAGGGCGCGGTGGGCTCGGCGGCCAGATCGCCAACCCCGTCTTCCTCGACAGCGCCAGCGACGAGTTCCTCTGGCGTACGATCGCCTACGGCAAGGAGGGGACCCCGATGCGGGGCTTCCTCAAGGGAACCCCGGGGGGGGCGCTCATGGATCTCGAATCGCGCGAGATCGATCACATCATCGCCTACCTGCGTGATCTCCAGGCGCGTCCACGCGTCGAGCCGCTCAAACGCCCCACGCTCAACCGCGATCTTGCGCTCGGCCGCTTCGTCTTCGAGGAGAAGGGGGGGTGCGCCAAGTGCCATGGGAGTCAGGGAGAGGGGGCCAGCGGTCCTGCGCTCGGCAACCACGACTTCCTCTCCGTGGCCTCCGACGGCTACCTGATCGCGACCACGATCCTCGGCCGGGCGAACACCCAGATGCTCTCCTTCTGGCGGGGGGGCAACGTCAAGCTGACCGACGAGGAGATCGAGGCGGTCGTGGCCTACATCCGCAACTTCGCCAACCTCCCCGAGACGAAGCACAGAGAGGTGCCCCGTTCCCCCACGATCGTCGAAGAGGGGCGTCACCTCTTCCTGCGCAACTGCGCCGGCTGTCACGGCAGCGAAGGGCATGGCCCCCACAACAACGACCTGATCGACGGTTACGCCCCCTCGCTCAACAATCCCGATTTCCTGCGCGCCGCCGACGACAGTTTCCTTCTGGCCACGATCGCGCTCGGCCGGCCCAACACGCCGATGCGCAGTTTCGCAAAGGGGAGCGCATCCCTCGTCGATCTCTCCCCGGAGGAGATCCAGATGATCGTGGCATACATCCGATCGTGGCAGGAGAAGTAAGATGCAGAAGTCAGCAGGACTCTTTACCGCACGACAAAACGGGATCGTGCTTGCGCTCATTCTCCTTGGGGCCGCGGCCTTCGGCGTCGGGTTGTGGCGTTTCCCGGAGCGTGCCTGGCTCAACTTCCTGATCAGCGATTATTTCTTCCTCTCCCTCAGCCTGGTGGGTGGGGTCTTCATCGCGATCCAGTATCTCGTGAAGGCCGGCTGGCCGGTCGTCTTCCGGCGCATTCCGGAGGCGATGACCGCCTACCTCCCCGTTGGCGGGATCCTCATGCTGCTTTTCCTCTTCGGTATGCCGGAGATCTACGCCTGGGCGCGTCCCGAGGTGCTTGCCCACGATCCCCTCCTTCGGGAGAAGGGGGCGCTCCTCAACGTCCCCGGCGTCCTTTTGCGGATGGCGTTCTTCCTCGTGCTCTGGGTCCTTCTTGCCCGCAGCCTCGTTCGCAACTCGATCGCCCAGGACGAGGACGGCGCCATCGAGCACACCTACCGGAACATCCGGACCTCGACGCTCTTTGCGATCCTCTTCATGTCCACCTTCGCGCTCACCACGATCGAGTGGATCATGTCGCTCGAACCGCACTGGTATAGCACGATCTTCCCCTGGTACGTGATCTCGAGCGTCTTCGTGAGCGGCGTGGCGCTCCTGACCCTGATCCTCCTCTGGATGCGGCGAGGGGGGCGTTTCGTGGAAGTGAACGCGCATCATCTCCACGATCTTGGGAAGTACGTCTTTGCGTTCAGCTTCTTCTGGGGCTACATCTGGTTCTCGCAGTTCCTCCTGATCTGGTATACGAACATCGGGGAGGAGGCGGTCTATTACGCGACGCGGATGCGGGAGGGGTGGTATCCCCTCTTCCTCCTCGACGTGGGGGTCAACTTCCTTCTCCCCTTCGCGATCCTCCTTCCGGCGAAGACGAAGCAGAACCCCACGGTGCTCGGGGGGGTCTCGCTCCTCGTCCTGCTGGGTCATTGGCTCGACTTCTACCTGCTGGTCATGCCTGCCACGATGAAGGGCGCACCGGTCTTTGGATGGATCGAAGTGGCGATCTTCCTCGGGGTTGGCGCACTCTTCCTCCTCTTCTGCGACCGTGGATTGCGCAGGGCAGCCCTCCTTCCATCCAAGGATCCCCTCTTTGCGGAGAGCGTCCATCACCACGAGAGCTGAAGGGGAACGCGATCTCGTCATCCTCCAACATGTGAAGGAGACCCAACGATGAAACGATGGCAAACGACGATTCTGGCGATCCTCTTCCTCATTCCAGGGATCTCCGGGTTCCAACCGGCTCGGGCCGCAACGGCCAAGGCCTTCGGGACCGCGATCAACCTGGCCGGCCGCCAGCGGATGCTCACCCAGAAGATGAGCAAGGAGTTCCTCCTCGTGGCCCTCGGTGTCGATGTCGAGGGAAACCGGAAGAACCTCCGGCAGACGATCGACCTCTTCGACGGCACGTTGAAGCAGCTCCTCACCGGCGATGCTTCGGCCGGGATTCCGGCACCGCCCGATCCCGCGATCGAGACACAGCTCCAGAAGGTGGCCGACCTGTGGGGGAAATTCAAGCCGGCGGTGGCGCAGGCGCTCTCGCAGACGAAGATCCCCCGGGAAGCGATCGATACGGTGGAGCGGCTCAACCTCCCCCTCCTTCGGGAGATGAACGAGGCCGTCGGGCTCTACGAGGCCGCCTCGGCCAAGGCGGGCTTCAAGAGCCTCGGGAAAGTCGTCAACATCGCCGGCCGCCAGCGGATGCTCACCCAGAAGATGGCCAAGGAGGCGTTTCTGATCGCCCTCGGCGTTCATCCCGACAAGAACCGCGAGATGCTCAAGAAGACCCGTGATCTCTTCGAGAATTCCCACCGTGCCCTCCTTGCCGGCGATGCCGCGCAGGGACTCCCCCCGACGAAGGATCCCGCGATCCGCGCCCAGATGGAGACCGTGGGGAAACTCTGGAAGGAGTACCGCCAGGCGATCGATCAGGTGCTTGGCGCTTCCTCGGTCCCCGACGACCTGATCCGGAAGATCGCGGCGCTCAACCCGAAGGTCCTCGCCGAGATGCACAAGGCGGTCGGAATGTATGCCCGCTGAACCGTGGCGCCGGTCCCCCCTGGCAAGGGAGCAACTTTTTGTTTGCTTTTCGCAGGCGCTTCTGCTAACATTCCTCCTGTTTCGTGCGACGGTATTCCTCGGAACGCCGCTGCGGCGCACGATGGTGATACGGAAACGGATTTCGACTCCGTGATCGGCGGAGGATCCGGAGCGGGGGAGACAGCATGAAGAGCGGAAAGACGATCACGTGGGTGTTGCTCCTGCTGGGGGGCGCCCTCTTTGCGAGCGCGTGCAACCGGGACTCGACGACGAGCGTGGGCACGGGGGAGGGGACCGGACAGACCTCGATGACCGAATTTGTCGAGGATCCCGACACCGACGGCGATGGGCTCAGGGACAGTGAGGAAGACCAGCTTCAGACCGACCCGGACAATCCCGACACCGACGGGGACGGGATCGAGGATGGAGCCGAGGTCGCCGATGGCCTCGATGCGACCGATCCCCGGATCTTCAACGGGATGCGCGGATCGAGCTACCAGGTGAACAATGGGCTCACGAAGTCGCTCTGCGACGTAAGGAACGCGATCCAGGCCCAGCAGACCGACGGGGACGTCACCTTCCGGGAGACGGTCTGCCTCAAGGATGACGCCGCCTTCACCTTCGGGGGACCCGATCCCTTCAACCCTGCGAACATCCCGGGGTTCACCCTGGGGCTCGATGCCGACTACTGGGCCGTCCACCTGCAAGGCGACCTCGTGCTCCAATCCTCGGGGGATGTCCGTTTCCGTCTCGTGAGCACGGATGACGATGCGATCGTCTTCGTGAACCAGCAGCCCCTCGTGGCCGACCTGATCGCGCCGACTTCGGAGCCCCTCTGTGCCTCGGAGATCAGCCAGGGCAAGGAGGCATCGATCACGCTTTCCGCGGGGACGCCGCACCGGATCGACATCATCTTCTACGAGAAGCGCGGGAACGCGAACTTCAATCTTCAGGTACTCCTCCCCGGGGAGAGCGACTTCCGGAACCTCAAGGCGACCGATCTCCAGAATGAGACCTGTCCGGAGGGGTTCTTCTGATGCCGCGCTGCGACCCGTTGCCCCCATTTCCCCTCCTGCGTCCGAGATGATTCCCCTCGAGGCGATCGTTCAGGCTCGGCGAGTGATTCGGGACGCGATCAACGTCTCTCCCCTCGAATTCTCGGAAAAGTTGAGCCGAACCACGGGTCTGTCGGTCTACCTCAAGCTCGAAAACCTGCACGTCACGGGCTCTTTCAAGGAGCGGGGGGCGCTTTGCCGGTTGTTGCGCCTCTCGGAGGGGGAGCGTCGCCGGGGGGTGATCACGGCTTCCGCCGGGAACCATGCGCAGGGCGTCGCCTATCACGCGCGGCGCCTGGGGATCCAGGCGAAGATCGTCATGCCCAAGGGAACCCCCCTCATCAAGGTCACCTCCACGCGGGAACTGGGGGGAGAGGTGATCCTCCATGGCGACACCTACGACGACGCCTACGAGGAAGCAAGGCGAATCTGCACGGCGGAGAAACGCTGCTTCATCCACCCCTTCGACGATGAGGACGTCATCGCCGGTCAGGGCACGATCGGCCTCGAGGTGCTCGATCAGCTCCCCGACGTAGCGGCGATCGTGGTGCCGATCGGTGGCGGGGGACTCATCAGCGGGGTTGCGATCGCGGCCAAGGAGAGCAACCCGAAGATCCGGATCTACGGCGTCCAGGCCCAACGCTACCCCTCCATGCTCCGTTCGATCGAGGCGAACCGGATCCTCACCCTCCCGGCGGCCCATACGATCGCCGACGGGATCGCGGTCAAACGGGTGGGGGAGAAGACCTTCCCGATCGTCCAGCGCTACGTCGATGAGATCGTCACGGTGAGCGAGGAGGAGATCGCCAACGCGATCCTGACCCTCCTGGAACGGGAGAAGTGCGTGGTGGAGGGGGCGGGCGCCACCCCCGTGGCGGCCCTCCTCCATGGGAAGCTCCGCCCCCGGGAGCGCTCGGTCGCGCTGATCCTCAGTGGGGGGAACATCGATGTGAACGTGATCTCCCGGGTGATCGAACGGGGGCTCGTCAAGGCGGGGCGTCTGGCCTGCCTCATCGTCTCCCTCCCCGACCGTCCCGGCGCCCTCCACCAGCTTGCCGGCCTCTTCGCGCAGGCCGACGCCAACATCCTCCAGATCCACCACGACCGGACCTTTGCCACGCTCGAGACCGCGGAGGTCGAAGTCACGCTCGAGACCCGCGGTCCCGAGCAGATCGAGACGATCCTCGCCCTCCTCCACGAGCACGGCTACGCCGTCCACCGCAAGATCGAGCCTGCCGATGCCCAGGAATGAAGGAATCCGCAATATCGCGATCATCTCCCATGTCGATCACGGCAAGACGACCCTCGTCGATGCGATGCTGCGCCAGAGCGGGATCTTCCGCGACAACGAGGCGGTGCGCGAACGCGTGATGGACAGCCTCGACCTCGAACGGGAGCGGGGAATCACGATCATGGCCAAGAACACGGCGGTGCGCTACCGGGGCGTCAAGATCAACATCGTCGATACCCCCGGCCATGCCGATTTCGGGGGGGAGGTGGAACGAACGCTCAAGATGGTGGACGGCGCGATCCTCCTCGTCGATGCCTCGGAGGGGCCCCTGCCACAGACCCGCTTCGTCCTTCGCAAGGCGCTCGACAACCGTCTGGCGATCATCCTCGTCGTCAACAAGATCGATCGCCCCGATGCCCGGATCGGTGAGGTGATCGACGAGGTCTACGACCTCTTCATCGATCTCGGCGCCGACGACGAGCAGATCGAGTTTCCGATCGTCTATACGAATGCGCGTGCCGGCATCGCGAAACGGGCCCTCGACGAGGAACGCAGCGATCTCGAGGTCCTCTTCGAGGAGATCCTCCGCACGATCCCCCCCCCCCGTAAGACGGCTGCCCCCCTGCAACTCCTCGTCACGAACCTCGATTACAGCGATTACGTCGGAAGGATCGCGGTGGGACGGATCTTCTCCGGTCGTCTCTCCGCGGGCGCTCCCCTCGTCGTCTGCCGGGAGAACGGTGTATTCGAACCGGCCCGGGCCACCGTGCTCTACACCTTCGAGGGATTGGCGCGGGTGGAGACCGAAGCGGCGGAATGTGGCGAGATCGTGGCGCTGGCCGGAATCGAAGGGGTGACGATCGGCGACACGATCTCGGAGGGGGAAACGCCTCGTCCTCTCACCAGGATCCACGTGGAAGCGCCCACCCTCTCGATGCACTTCGGGATCAATACCTCCCCGCTGGCGGGACGGGAGGGGCGTTTCCTCACCTCCCGGCATCTGCGGGAACGCCTGCGCAAGGAAGCCCTGGCCAACGTCTCGATCGAGGTCGAAGAATTGTCGGACTCCTCGGGGGCCGAGGCGTTCAAGGTCTCCGGCCGGGGAGAACTCCAGCTCTCCATTCTGATCGAGTCGATGCGGCGGGAAGGGTTCGAGTTCTCCGTAGGGAAACCCCGGATCATCACCCGCAAGGACGCCCAGGGGCGACTGCTCGAACCGATCGAACACCTCGTCCTCGACATCCCGGAGGCCTTCGTCGGCGTGGTGACCGAAAAACTCTCGCTTCGCAAGGGGCAACTCCTCAACTACGCAAGTGGCCAGGGGGAGAGCGGCAGGGTGCGCATGGAGTTCCGGATCCCCTCGCGAGGCCTCCTCGGTTTCCGCTCCGAATTCCTCACCGACACGAAGGGCACCGGAATCCTGCACGCGATCTTCCACGGCTACGAACCGTGGCAGGGGGAGATCCCCCACCGGACCAACGGCGTCCTCGTCGCCGACCGGCCGGGGAAGGCCACGGCCTATGCCCTCCACAACCTCGAGGCCCGCGGGGTGCTCTTCATCGGACCGGGCACGGAAGTCTACGAAGGGATGATCTGCGGCATGAACGCCCGCAGCACCGATCTCAACGTCAACGTCTGCCGGGAGAAGAAGCTGACGAACATCCGGGCCGCCGGCTCCGATGAGAACATCCAGCTCTCTCCCCCCAGGATCATGCCGCTCGAACGCGCGATCTCCTTCATCGCCGAGGACGAGGCGATCGAGATCACCCCCCGCTCGATCCGCCTGCGCAAACGGATCCTCTCCGCCGGAGCGCGCGACCGGATGCGAAGCCGAAAGCGGAGCTGAGAAATTGACAAGGGATCGGGCTTCTGGTACGATCCCGATGTGCATACCTGCGTACTTTCCGTTGTCATCCAGATCCGAAACGTGGAGGGGAGAGCATCATGGGAAGATCGCGTATCCGGATCGTTCCGCAACGAGGAAGGGTCCTTTTCCTCCTCTTTCTCTTCGTGGCGGCCTCGGGACTCGGTTGTCAGACCCGCAGGCTCTATCGGGAAGCGGAAGCCGCCGTCGAAGCGGCGCGCGACGCCGGAGCCGCCCGGTTTGCCCCCTTCGAGTTCGTCTCCGCCGAGGAATACCTCCAGGAAGCGGAAGCCCAACTGAAAGAATCCGACTTCAAGACGAGCGAACGTTACAGCCAGAAGGCCAGGGAATTTGCCGAAGCGGCCCTGGCCAGGAGCATGGAAGCACGCCAGCAGATGCTCGTCCGTTAGGATACCTCTACGCGGGAAGGGGAGTGCCGTGAAGAGAAACCGGAGGAAAGAGATGGGGGTTGTGATCCGGATCGTCGCGTGGTTTGCGATCATGATCGTATCACTGGGCTCGGCCTGCACGTCGGGCTCCCAGATCCGGCGGGACATCACCGACCTCGACGAGGAACTCGGCGCCCTCGAGGCCGCGGATGCGCGCCTCTGCACCCCCGAAGAACTGGCGCGGGCAAAGGCCCACCGGGAGTTCGCCGCCCACGAACTCTCCGAACACGATTACCAGGACGCCCAGGATCACCTCGACGTGGCGTTCGAGAACGTGGAGCGGGCAAAGCGGCTGTTGCAGAACTGCAAGGTCGTGGAACGAACCCCTCCCCCCTCCCCCTCTCCC
>CAZTSL010000001.1:89466-108650 GCA_964616915.1 uncultured bacterium | reverse complement strand
CCACCACGCCAGATCGGTTCCCACGACGATCCCGGGGGCGAGCACCCGTTTCCCCCTCGCTGCCGTGAAGAGGGGAATCGCCTCCTCCAGCGACATCGGGACCGTGGAGACCTCCCATGGCAGGAGCCGGACCGCTGCGCGGGAGGGGGGGAGATCCGCGAGAACCGGGTCGGAGGGGAGGGGGAGCGCGCGCTTGCCGGGGAGCCAGATCACCCGCTTGCGTCCCCGGCGTACCGCGACCCGTACCCCCGCCGGGAGCGCTGCCACGAGCCGGCTTCCCGGCGCCGCAAAGGGGTGTGGCCGGACTTCGACCCGTACCCGTCCCCGCCCGGAAGCGGAAAGTGCTCCTTCGATCCCTTTTTCCCCCCAAAGGAGGAAGGTGCCTGCCTCCCACCCGAGATGAAACACCAGCATTCCTTGCGAGCCTCGTTGCTGCGGCCGAATTCTCCTTCCCGCCACATCGCTCGTCCCGGAAGGAGGGATTCGACGATTCCTGCGAATATGCCCGATAGCCTACCATAGAGTCACCGGCATGGCCAAGCTCCAGATCGAGGAGGGGTGCACGTCAGCAAAGCAGAACGCTGGAAGGCGTATCGTGGGAAAGGATCACAACTTTGACGTGCACCCCGATCCGATCCCGATACTTGCCGTGCGGTTCCCGCGTGTGCTATGCTGCTCTTCTCCGAGTTCATGGAGAGGAGTTCCCTGCGCGTGGGAGAGTCCCTCGGTTCCGCTCCGGCGGATCGGCAACGACAAGGCCGACTTCTGCTCCGCCTCGGTGGTTTCGAGCGCGATGCCGCGGAGGGGCCGGTTCGTCCGCACGTGAACGATCCCTTTCGATCTTCACCCTACATGGAGGAACAGACAGAAATGTCAGAGGAACATTTCGATATCACCCGTCCGATCTACCGAAAGATCGGGGAAGAGATCATCCGATTTCGTTTTCCGATTCTCCTTCTCCTCCTGCTCTTCAGCGCCTACCTCTTCCCCTACCTCGAGAAGCTCCAGATCGGCAACTCGGTCGAGGCAATGATGCCGGAGGGGAACAAGGAACTCGAACGCTACACCGAGTTCAAGGAACAGTTCGGCGGGGAGAACCTCCTCGTCGTCGCCTTCGAGACGGACGACGTCTTCACACCGGAGAACCTGCGGAAGATCCGCCGGCTCACCGAACGGCTCGCCAAGGTCGAATACATCGATAGCGTAACGAGCATCACGAACTTCAAGGACCTCGTCGGAACGGCCGACACGCTCGAGACGCGGCCACTCGTGCCCGACGAGATTCCGGAGAGCCGCGAGGAACTCGAACGGATCCGCGAAAGAGCCCTCTCCAACCGCGCGATCGTGAACAACCTCGTCTCGGAGAATGGAAGGATCGCCTCCCTCGTCTTACAGATCTTCGACGTCACGATGGGGAAGGAGGCGGCGAAGAAGGCGGACAATCTGATGGATCGGCGGATCACCGCCGAGGTGCGACGAATCCTCGATGAAGAGGGGCTCGAGCACGCGCACATCGCGGGGATGGCCTTCGTGCGGGCGCAGATGGCGGAGATGATGGGGCAGGATTTCAAGCGTTTCCTCCCCCCCACCTTCATCTTCGTCTTCCTCCTCCTCGTCGTGATGTTCCGGACCGTGCTCGGCGTTTTCCTGCCGATCTTCACGGTGACCCTCTCCGTGGCCTGGACCCTTGCGCTCGTGGCGCTCTCGGGGAAGACGCTCACCGTGATCTCGACCGCGCTCCCCCCGCTGGTGCTCGTCTCCACGATCGGGGACGCGATCCACTTCATCTCGGAGTACTACGAGGACGCGCACCACATTCCCGACAAGCACCAGCTCACGATCCGGACCTTCGCCTACGTGGCGGTTCCCTGCTTCCTGACGAGCGTCACCACGATGTTCGGGTACGCCGCGAACTACACCTCGCCGGTCATGCCGGTCAAGGAGTTCGGGATCTTCTCCGCCCTCGGCGTGGGGATGGCCTATCTGGCCACGATGACGATCATCCCGATCGCGCTCAACATGGCCCGTCACCCGCAACACAAGAAGCACACCGGCGCGGGCGCGTACAAGGAGGAGGGCTTCCGCCTCTACAAGGCCGTGCTGCGAGGGGTCGAGCAGCTCAACCTCCGGCACCGCAAGGCGGCCTTCCTCGGCGCGATCCTCATCATGATCTTCCTCGGCAGTGGGATCGCCGAGATCCACATCGACACGAACATGATCAGCTACTTCAAGGACGACTCTCCGGTCAAGCGGGGCTTCGACTTCATCGAGGGGAAGCTGGCCGGGGTCAACACCTTCAATGTCGATGTCCGCGTCAACGACCCCAACCAGGAGAACCTCCTCAAGGAGCCGCGTATCCTCCGCAAGATCGAGAAGCTCCAGAAATTCCTCGAGAACGATCCCTCCGGCGCCGTCTCCCAGCCCTTCTCGATCGTGGACATCGTCAAGGCGGTGAACAAGGCGATGAACGAGGATCAGGAGGAATTCTACAAGATCCCGGAGACCCGCCAGGCCGTGGCCCAGTTCATCCTCCTCCTCGAAATGGCCGGGGATGACAACGCCGAGATGCTCGAGCACTGGGTCGATTACACCTACACCCGTGCCAAGGTCGCAGCCCGCGTCAACACGATCGGATCGAGCGACATGGTGAAGTTGACGAAACGGGTGAAGAAGTATCTCGAGGAGGAATTCAACGACGAGGAGGTCCATGCCACGGTCACCGGGCAGGTCGTCCTCTTCGCCGATCTCGTCCATCTCCTCCTCAACGGTCAGATCTACAGCATCCTCCTCGCCTTCTCCCTCGTGGCCGTCTGTATGATGCTCGTCTTCCGTTCCTTCATTCTCGGGGCGATTGCGATGATCCCGAACATCATCCCGATCGTGGTGACGCTCGGCATCATGGGGTGGAGCGGCATTACGCTCAACGTGGCCACGGTGATGATCTCCTGCGTTGCGCTCGGGATCGCGGTCGATGGCACGACGCACTACTACACGCGCTTCAAGAAGGAGTTCCAGATCGACCAGGACTACGACAAGGCGATGTCGCGGGCGCTGCACAGCGTGGGGCCGGCGCTCATCTTCACGAACGTGATCGTGATCGTGGGCTTCTCGGTCGTGATGCTCTCCAACTTCAAGCTGACCTTCTACTTCGGGCTGCTCATGTGCATCACGATGTTCGGGGCGTTGTGGGGGGATTTGATCGTGGGGCCGATCGCGCTCATCCTTTTCCGCCCGAAGATCGCCCGGGAGGTCTATACGGTGGAGAAACCGGTCGATCCCCTCTCCACGATCCCCAAGGAGTGACTCTTTGCGCCCTGCGGTTCCTGGGGATGGCCGCCAGCCTCGGCGGCCTGGAACCCGAAGGGGTGTCTGGGATCCTCCCCCCGCCTCCGGGGAGCCGATCTCCGGAGCAAGGGGGGGAGGGAGCGTGCGAGCTTCCGAAGGGGAGGGTTCTCCCCTCCGGAACCGTGCCTTCCTGGCGCTATGGCTCTCGACCTGGTTTTCCGCGATCGCTTCGAGCATGCAGACCGCGGCGGTGGGGTGGCTCGTCTATGCGCTGACGAAGGCACCGATGAAGCTCGGATTCGTCACGGCGCTTCGGCTGGGGCCATCCCTCCTCCTCCTCCTCCTCGGCGGGGTCCTGGCGGACCGGTACGGCAGGCGGCGGATGTTGATCGGTGGACAGGGGCTCCTCCTCCTCGTGACGCTGCTTTTTACGGGGCATCTCGCTGGGGGGGAGGCGAACTACCTCTTTTTCTGTCTCCTCAACGTGGCCGGCGGTCTTGCCGCAGCATGGATGTTGCCCAGCCGGCGCGCGCTGGTACCGGAACTCTGCGAGGATCCGCTACGGGGGATGGTGCTTCTCAAACTCGCGCAGAACGTCTCCTGGCTCCTGGGCCCCCCCTTGGCCGGATGGTTGATCGAGCGTTGGCGTCCGGTGGCCTGCTTTGGCCTGCAGACGCTCTTCGTCGCTGTCGCCTTCCTCCTCCTCTTCGCGCTTCCTCCCGGGGTCGATCGGGGAGGGGATCGCAACGTCTGGGAGGCGTTGAAGCGGGGGATCGCCTTTGCCCGGCGGAGCCCCGATCTTGGCTGGCTCTTCTTCCTCATGGCCGTGGTGAGCACGCTTTCGTTGGGGGGGCTGCACACCTTCATGCCCCTGCTGGCCCGAGACGTCTTGGGGATGGATGCGATCGGCTTCGGGACGATCATGGCTGCCCTGTCGCTCGGGATGATCCTTGGGGCCTTGCTGGTGATTCGCTACCGGCAGGTTCGAACCGGCCATTGGGTCATCGGCTCGATCTTCGTAGGGACCATCGCCTTCTATGGGCTGACCCTTGCCCGGAATCCGCTCTTTTCCTTCGGCTGGTTCACGATCTACGGCATCATCGTGGCGATCTTCGAGAGTGCGGCGCTCACCCTCGCACAGCGTCTTGCACCGGGGGAGATGCGGGCCCGGATCACGAGCCTCTACCTCCTGATTTTTCTTGGAAGTGGTTTCCTTGGGAATCTATGGGCAGGTTTTCTGTGTAGCGCATTGGGGCCCGTCCCCGCCGCGCTTACGATGATCCCGCTGGCGCCCCTGGCCGCCCTCTTCACGCTCTATCGCCATCGTCGCCTCTGGACCCTCGAATGATCTTGTCTCCCTTGACGCATGGCGTCGAAAAATGGTATCGTCTGAAAAAGGGGGGAATTCGAATCCAGGGGAGGAAAGAGGATGGCAGCGATTCGAACGCACGGGACCTTTCGTCTGCTCGCCATGTGGCTCGTAGCGAGTGAACTCCTTCTCCTCGCGCACCCCGCCCAAGGGGGAGCGCTGCGGAGCGATCGGGGCACGGGGGTGTCGGTGGAGGAGATGGACGTGCGCTCGGCCGGGACGGACGTTTCCTGGAGAGCGGGAGACATTCTCGCCCTGACAGCGCGTTTCCTCTCAGGGGAGGTGGAACGCGGCGCTTTCGAGGCCGCGGCCGAGGGGGTCGTTCACCTCCTCGGGGAGAACCCCGGGTTGACGGCTGCCCTGCTCCGCTTCGCCAGGGGCGTCGAGACGGAATCCCTCGCGATGGCCAATGATGCCCTCGAGGCACTGGGGGTCGAGGTTTCCCTCTCCCCCCGGGCGTTTTCCCGTCTCACCCGCGATCTTGCGCGTCGGGGCGTCGATCTCTCCTCGCTGATCGACGCCTTCGAGGCCCTCTTCGCGGCGGATCGGGGAACGATCGAAGGGGCGTTCTCCCGGGAGGAGGCGGCCCGGCTCTCCGCCGACCTTACAAAGGTGACCCGCGCTCTCGTCTCCCACGACCGCCGGGAACTCGCCGGGCTGATCGCGCGCGAGATCCTCCTCGTCATGGTGGTCCTCGTGATGACGGCGGCAACGCCCTCCATGCTCCTCATCGCCGATTTCGCCTGTTACGGCACGCCATTCCGGAGCGCGTCCCTTCCCGGCGACCTCACGGGGCGTCTCGTTGCCGGCACGCCCCCCCTCCCTTCGGTGATGGGGACGTCCGGACGAAACCCCTTCGTCGTCTGTCCCGTCGTGGCGCTCTCCCTCACGCTCTGGTTCGGAACGCTTTCGGTCGCGCTCCTCCAGGCGTGGCGCAACCTCGTGGAAATCGCCGAGGCGCCGTTGGGACTCCTGAAGTTCACGATCTCCTTCCTCGCGACGAGCGGGATTGTGGCAAAAATTTTCAGCGAATGGTTCAGCGACCGGGAGAGCGTGGGGATGTTTGGGGCGATCTCCCGCGATGGGACAGGAAACCTCCAGATCAGCTATCTCGATGCCGTCTCGGGGGGGCTGCGGTACGCCGTGGGTCGAGGGAGACGATGGAAGCGGGAGACCGTCGATCCCGTCTGGGGGAGTCACACGGCGATCGCGACCGATTCGAAGGGACATCCGCACATCGCCTACCACGACGGGAGCGTGCTGCGCTACGCCCATTTCGACGGTGAGGCATGGCGGCTCGAAACCGTCGATCCCTCCCCGAACACGGGGCTCTACACCTCGATTTGCCTCGATGCGGAGGACCATCCGCACATCAGTTATTTCGACTGGACGGCGGGGGACCTCGAGTATGCGATGTTCGATGGGGCGTCCTGGCGACTCGAAACCGTCCTCTCGGAGGGAACGGTCGGGCTCTACACCTCGATCGCGCTCTCCCCGGAGGGAAGCCCCCGAATCAGCTTCTACGATTGGAGCCGCGGCGAGGTCGGGGTGGCATCGTGGAGACCAGACGGATGGACGTACACCCCGATCGCCGAAGCGGGGCGGGAGGGGAGTTCACAGACCTCCCTGGCGATCGATGCCGAGGGACGGGCCTTCGTCTCCTTCTTCGACAACCGCACCCGCACGCTCTCCCTCGCCGTCGAGGGGGAGATGTGGGACGTCGAAGTCGTCGATTCCGGCGAGGACGTCGGCCGGTACAACGCGTTGGCGCTCGATCCGGCGGGTCTTCCTGGGGTCAGCTATCTCGACGCCGTGGCCGAGGTGCTCAAGTATGCCCGGAAAGGGGAGGAGGGATGGCAAATCGAGGTCGTGGCTCCGGCGGGCCTCCAGAACACCTCGCTTCTCTTCGATCCGGCGGGTACTCCCCACATCGCCTTCTTCGACGACCACGGAAACCGCGCCTTGCGGTACGCCCGGGCCAGGCCGGGGGGATGGTTCGTGAGCACGGTGGACAAGGCATGTCCCGGCCTCCGGTGCTGGGAACGGGGGACGGAACCGGAGGTGCTGCCATGAGAACGTTTCGTATGCCGATCCTCACCGCGACGGCGTTCCTCCTCTTCCTTGCCGCGCCGAACTGTCCCCCCCGCTCCTCCCCCACCCTCCTTGGTACGATCGATGTAGGGGAGGGGGGAAAACTCCTGCGGGACTACGCGATCCTCGAGCCTTTCGCCCTGGTCGTCACGAATGGGGCCCTTTCGGTCACCGATCTCCAGACAGGCACGATGCTTCACGAGGTCCCCCTGGCGGGGAGCGATGGCGGTCGGATCACCACGGATGGCGATCTCCTCTACGTCACGAGTGCGACGCAGGAGGGGGATCTTCATCGAACCACGCTCGAGATCTTCGGGCTCGACGAGGCGGGGCGCCTCCTCCCCCAAGGCCGTCTCGATATGGCGGGGGGGGGACCCACAGAGATCGGCCTCCACGCAGGTGCCCTCCTCCTCCTCTTCTACGATGCGATCGTGATCGTCGATGTGCGCGATCCCGCACGCCCCATTCTCGCGACGCGGGTGCCGTGGGAGACGGGTGGCGGGGTTCCCTGGAATATGGCGATCGAGAACGACGTCGCCTACGTGGCGGTCGGTGGGGGAGGGGTTGCGGCGATCGATCTCTCCGATCCCTTCGCCCCCCATCCGATCACCCGATTCGAACTCGGCTGGTTCGACGATCTCGCGCTTCATGGCCCCTACCTCTACCTTCCGAACGAAGCGGGGCTCGAAAGCGAGATCCTCGTCGTCGAAGCGGGAAATCCCGCACAACTCCTCGAACTCGATGCGAGATGGGCCTGGCGGCCATCAGCGGTGGCCTACGGCTCGGGCACCCTCGCTGTGGTCGTGGGCCAGGGCAAAGGGATCGAATGCTTCGATCTCCACGACCCCACCCGTCTCCGATATGCAGGGGGAGCGCGGTTGCCCCGCGGTTTCGATCCCATCGGCGGACGGATGACGATCGTGGGGGAACACCTTTATGTCGGGGGATTGCACGGCATAGCGGTTTTCCGGATCGACGCCGCGTTCTGAGGCCTCCCGCCTCCCTCGGCAAGGGGGCGCCCTTCAGAGCGGGGGATCAGGCGATCGCGGGGTCGATCCGTTCGGGGTCGATCCCGAAGGAAGTGATCGCGCGGGTGACGACCGTGGGGGAGATCCGGCCCATCCGGGCGAGGCGGTAGAGAGCCGCCACCGTGATCGACTCCGCATCGACCTCGAAGTGGCGCCGCAGGGCCTCGCGGGTGTCGCTGCGGCCGTAGCCGTCGGTTCCGAGGCTCGTGAGTCCCCCCGGAACCCAACGGGCGATCTGGTCGGGGACCGCCTTGAGGAAGTCGGTGGCTGCGATCACCGGTTCTTCCACGCCGGCGAGCTGCGCCTCGAGGAAGGAGCGGCGTGGCGGCGCCTCGGGATGGAGCATGTTCCACCGCTCCGTGGCCAGCGCATCACGGCGGAGCAGGAGGTAGCTCGTGGCGCTCCACACGTCTGCGGAGACCCCGAAGCGCGTCTCCAGGATCTCCTGGGCGCGCAAGACTTCGAGGAGGATGGAACCGCTGCCGAAAAGCTGGACGTGGTTCGCCCGCCTCCCCTCGAGGGCGCGCCGGAAGGGGTAGAGTCCTCGCAGGACATCCTCCTTCGTCACCCACTCGGGCATCGGAGGCATCGGGTAGTTCTCGTTCTGGAGCGTGATGTAGTAGAAGACGTCCTCCCCATCGCGGTACATCCGGATCAGGCCATCGTGCAGGATCGCCGCGATCTCATAGGCGAAGGCGGGATCGTAGGTGCGGATGTTCGGGATCGTGCTCGCCAGGAGGTGACTGTGCCCATCCTGGTGCTGCAACCCTTCTCCGTTGAGCGTCGTGCGCCCCGCGGTGGCGCCGAGGAGGAAGCCCCGTCCCCGCATGTCGCCGAAGGCCCAGGCCTGATCCCCGGTGCGCTGGAAGCCGAACATCGAGTAGAAGATGTAGAACGGGATCATCGGTTCCCCATGGGTGGCGTACGCGGTGCCGGCCGCGGAGAAGGAGGCCATCGAGCCCGCCTCGGTGATCCCCTCCTCGAGCACCTGCCCGTCGATCGCCTCGCGGTAGTGGAGGAGCATCTTCTGATCGACCGGTTCGTACTTCTGCCCCTGGGAGGAATAGATCCCGTATTGCGCGAAGAGCGCATCGAGGCCGAAGGTGCGGGCCTCGTCTGGGATGATCGGGACGATCCGTTTCCCGATATGGGGATGGGCCAGGAGATCGGCGAGCATCCGGCCAAAGGCCCCGGTCGTCGAGACCTTCCCCTTTCCCGATCCCTGGAGGAAGCGGCCGAAGAAGTCGAAGTCGGGAAGATCGAGCTTCTTCTTGCGGACGATGCGCCGCGGCAGGGAGCCGCCAAGAGCGCGCCGCCGTTCCCGCAGGTACTCCATCTCCGGGCTGTGGGGATCGGGGAGGTAGAACTCTTCCAGTTTGTCGTCCGGGATCGGGAGCTTGAGTTCGTCGCGGAACGCCTTGAGATCCTCGATCGAGAGGCTCTTCTTCTGGTGGGCGGTATTCTTTCCCATCGCGGCCTGCCCGAGGGTCCACCCCTTGACCGTCTTGGCGAGGATCACGGTCGGCTTCCCCCGGGTGGCGCACGCCTTGGCGTAGGCGGCGTAGACCTTGACGACGTCGTGGCCTCCGCGGCGCAGCTTCCAGAGCTGCTGGTCGGTCAGGTGGGCCACCATCTTGCGGAGTTCGGGATAGCGCCCGAAGAAGTGTTCCCGGATGTAATTCGAGTCCTGTTCCACGGAGTACTTCTGGTAGTCGCCATCGACCGCCTCCTCCATCCGCTTGACGAGGAGGCCCTTCGTGTCGCGGGCCAGGAGGGGATCCCAGGCGCGCCCCCAGATCACCTTGATGACGTTCCAGCCCGCGCCGCGGAAGTTCGTTTCGAGTTCCTGGATGATCTTGCCGTTGCCCCGCACCGGCCCGTCGAGGCGTTGCAGGTTGCAGTTGACGACGAAGATCAGGTTGTCGAGTCCTTCGCGCGCCGCCACGGAGAGGGCGCCGAGGGCCTCCGGCTCGTCGCTCTCGCCGTCCCCCATGAAGCACCAGACGCGGGAATCGGAGGTGTCCTTGATCCCCCGGTGTTGGAGGTAGCGGTTGAAGCGGGCCTGATAGATCGCCGCGATCGGCCCCAGTCCCATCGAGACGGTGGGGAACTCCCAGAAATCGGGCATGAGCCAGGGATGGGGATAGGAGGAGAGTCCCTTCTTCCCGCTCACCTCCCGCCGGAAGTAATGGAGCTGTTCGAGCGTGAGTCGTCCTTCGAGGAAGGCGCGGGCGTAGACTCCGGGGGAGGCGTGCCCCTGGAAGAAGACCTGATCGCCGCTTTGCCCCCCATCCTTCCCGCGGAGGAAATGGTTGAAGGCGACCTCGTAGAGCGTGGCCGCAGAGGCATAGGTGGCCAGATGCCCTCCGATTCCATGGTAGATCTCATTGGCACGGTGGACCATCATCACCGCATTCCACCGCACGAGACGACGGATCTTGAGTTCGATCTCCTCGTCGCCGGGATAGGGGGGTTCCTCCTCGGGGGGGATCGTGTTGATGTAGGGGGTCTGGAGGAGTTCCGGCGTGGGAACGCTCCTGCTGCGTGCCCGGTGGAGCAGGATGTTGAGGAGTTGCTGCGCCCGCTCAGGGCCTTTGTGATAGACCACGGCATCGAGGGAATCGATCCAATCTGCCGTCTCCTCTGCATCCATGTCGCGTATGTAGGGTTCGTAGGTCGTCGTCATCCTCATCCTTATCCTATCCTTCCACGATGAAGCTGAAGCGGAAACGGATCCTTCCGTCCCGCTCATCGGTGAGTTTCAAGAGATAGACGCCCTCTTCCGTATCGATCGGGGGGGTGATCTCTCCGGTACGCAGGGGGGTGAGCGCCCGCTGGAAGGCAGGCCGGAGGCTCGAAAATTCCACGAAACCGAGGTCTCCTCCCACGGCGGCACTCCGGCTTCCCGAGTAGGTGCGGGCCATCTCCTCGAAGGGCGCCCCCTGTTCGATCTCTTCCCGGATCTTTCGCGCTTGTGCCTGGATCTCCACCCGTTCGAGCGGGGAGGCCCCCGCCGGATAGGGGAGGAAGATCTCCGAGAGCCGCACCCGGCCTCGTTCGATCAAGCCGGGGGGAGGGTTGTAGAAGGGCGCGCTCTCCTCCATCGCCCGAGCCGCCTCCCGATCGAGGGCTTGAATCCCGGAGGGGGTCACGACCTTGATTCCCTGAAGGGAACCATCCCCATTCAGGGTGACCTCCAGGGTCGTCACCACCCGGTTTTCCGGGAACCGCTCCCCGAGCCGCAGCGCCTGGCGGATCGCCACATCGGGACGCCACGTGAGTTCGAGCGCGCGACGAATCCGCTGGAAGTAGGAGTAGTATCGCGTGTCGCGTCCGATGGCGCCATTTTCCCCTCCAACGGAGAGGATCGTCGTGTTGAGGCGGGTCTCCGCCCCCTTTTCCAGATCGGGGAGGAAGTGGTTGTCGGAGGCGGCGAAGAGGCCACGGCTGAGCCGTTCGTCGAGCGCCTGGACGAGGTCCTTTCCGGAGGGGAGTCCTCCGGAAAGGGTGGGGGGGGAAGGAGGGGCCTTGCGACCCCTGGCAGGCGCACGATCCTCTGTTACCCCCTTTGGGGAGCGAACCAGCAGCGAAGGCTTGTCGGTTTCCACGTTTCCTTTCCTGGGGGAGGATTTCTTCCCCTCCCCTTTTCGGGCCAGCGAGGCTTTCCCCTCCTTCGACCGCGACTTTCCCCGTGGGGGGTGGGGCTTCCCTTCTGGTGTCGGCTTCCCCTGCTTCGCGTTTCCCTTTCCTCTCCGGGGAGGCGGGGAAAGGGACGTTCCTGCCCGGCGAGGGCCGGTGAGGGCCGCGCGCGTCTCCTTCTCCACCTTCCGGAAACGATCGCTCAGGTATTTCGATTCCACGAACGTGTCCGTCTCGTCCTGCGGATTCGGCGGAAGATCGACGACCTGGCCTTTCGTTCCACGAAAACCGGTATCGGCGGGCTTCGATGTGGGTGGTCGCTTCTTTCGGGTGGGAAGATCACGGATATCGACGGTGACGACCTTCGGCCGCTCCCGCCTCGGAGGGGGAGGCTGGGGGAGTCTGCCCAGCCCCCAGTACACGAGGACGTGCGCCCCGAGCGAGAGCGCAAGCGCGAAGATCAGTCGAAAGCGGATTTGCACCCATTACATCCTTCGAAATCCAGGACACCGGAGAGAGGAAAGCCTCCCCACCCGGGGTTTTTCATCCCGAGCCGGGAAGGATTATAGGAAGCGTCCGGGATAAAGTCAACCGATCGGGGGACGATCGCAGGATCGAACACTGAAACCCACCCGGAACCATCTTCCCCTGAAACGATAGGGAGTTACGCATCTCGTAAACTCTCCCTTGCAACGAGACGCCTCCCAAAGTTCCACTTTGGTGACGTGCACCCTCTCCGCAGCGAGGATTTGATTTCCGGCGCTGGCTGGCTATAATAGGAAGAGGTGATCGGGATTTTCCAGTTCCACCTCCCAATGGAAGGAAACGCGATACGATGATCGATCTCTACACCGCAAGGACGCCCAATGGCTTCAAGGCTTCGATCATGCTCGAGGAGGTGGGGTTGCCCTACCGGGTTCATCCGATCGATCTGGCCAGGGGGGAACAGAAGGAGGAATGGTTCCTCGAGATCAACCCCAACGGGCGCATTCCCGCGATCGTGGACCGGGAGTTCGACGACTTTCCGGTCTTCGAGTCGGGTGCGATCCTGATCTACCTGGCGGAGAAGAGCGGAAAACTCCTCTCCTCCGACCGGCGCAAGCGTTCCGTCACGCTCCAGTGGCTCATGTTCCAGATGGGGGGGATCGGACCGATGCAGGGGCAGGCCAACGTCTTCCTACGCTATGCACCGGAACGGATCCCCTACGCGATCGAGCGCTATCAGCGCGAAACGCGCCGGCTCTATACCGTTCTCGACACGCGGTTGAGCGATCACGAGTTCCTGGCCGGGGACTACTCGATTGCGGATATCGCGACCTGGCCCTGGGTGCGGGCGGCGCCCTGGGCAGGGGTGGAATACGAGGACCTTCCTCATCTGCGTCGCTGGTTCGAGCAGATCGCCGAACGTCCTGCGGTCGTGCGCGGCTGCAACGTCCCCCCTTCCGACGAATCGGACCCGGAGAAGCTCCGGGAAGCAGGATCGAAGATCCTGGTCTGAGTCCCGGCGGCGGAGCCAAGGGCTGCCGGAGCATTCCGAACCCGCATCGTTCTCCTCTCCACGATCGAGAAGTCTCGTTCCCCGGCGTCTCGTACGTCGGCGCCAGTATACGTCCGGCAAAAAGCGTTCCGAAAGGATGGTGGATGCCGTCGGTCCGCCGAGTCCCGCTGGGGGAATGGCAGCAGAGCGTCACCCGATTCCGATAGCGCTACGGGAAGGAGATACGTGCCGTGTGGATCGATCACCGTTACCAGATCACCTCGAAGGTCGGAGAAGGGGGATTGGGCGTGGTGTACCGCGCGATCGACACCCTCTCGGGAGAGGTCGTGGCGGTCAAGCAGGTTCGGGGAGAATCGTGTACCCTTCTCGAACGGGAATTCCTCGCAATGGTGGAATTCCCGGAACATCCGAACATCGCGCGGGTCTTCGACTACGGTCGTCTACCGGGGGGGAGGCCCTACTACACGATGGAATTCATCGCCGGCACCGATCTACGCAGCTACATGGCCGGCCGTGACATCGACACGCTCTATCCCCTCCTCGTCCAGATCTGTGAAGGGCTCTCCTTCATTCATGCCAATGGGTACATCCACGGGGACATCAAGCCGGAGAACCTGCTCGTGACCGGGGAGGGGCGCGGGGAGGCGCGGATCAAGATCATCGACTTCGGGCTGAGCCATGCGGTGCGGGAAGGGGGAAGGGGACTTCAAGGAACGCCGCACTACATGGCACCCGAACTGTTGCGGGACGAAGCGCCCGATCTGCGCGTCGATCTCTATGCGCTCGGCGTGGTGCTCTACGAGATCCTCACGGGACGAAAGCCCTTTCCGGGGGAAAGTGTACGGGAGATCCTCCGGCAACATCTCACGGTAGCGCCCCCCCCTCCCCACCAGGTCAACCCGGGCGTTCCGGAGAAACTCTCCGGGATCGTGATGACGCTGCTGCACAAGGATCCCCAGGCGCGCTTCCCCTCGGCGGGCGCGCTCCTCGAGGCACTCGGACCGATCGTGCCCCTGCGCGCCCACCGCTCGACGAGCCGGGGCGTCCTGCTCAACGCCCCCCTGATCGGACGGGAGAAGGAACTGCAACACCTCCTCGATCTCTTCGAGGGCGTGGGGAAGGGGGAAGCGACACCGCAATGCGTCGTGATCTCCGGGGGAGAGGGGATGGGGAAGCGACGTCTCCTGCGGGAGTTCAAGTACCACGTCCAGATCGGGGGAGGGACGTGGTTCGAGGCGCGGTGCCGGATCGGTTCCTCCTTCTCCTCCCTGGCCCCACTGATGGAGAAGCTGCTGCATGTGGCCCTCACGGGGGGGATGCGCCGGCAGGAATCGGATTTTCCGCTCCTCAAGCAGATCTGGCCGACCCTCCCCCTGGGGGGGAGCGCAGCGGTCGTGGAGGAGGGGCTCTCTCCCGATGCGGCAAGGATTCGTCGTTTCTCAGCGGTAGCGGCCTTTCTGAGATCGCTGATCGAGAGAGGGATCGTTTCCACCCCGCTGCTCCTCACCCTCTCCGACCTTCATTTCGCCGATCCCGACACGCTCGAACTGTTGCGCTATCTCATCCGTGCGCTCGAAGGGATCCCCCTCCTCTTTGCCCTGAGTTACGTGCCGGGGTTTCACGATTTCGTGGAACGCCGCATTCTCGATCTTGGACCGGAACGGGTCACGTCGCTGCGGTTGTCCCCCCTTACGCCGGCGCAGCAGAAGCGCCTCCTCGATGCGCGGCTCGGGCATTCCGACCTTCCGGAGGACTTTTACGCATGGGCCTATCGGCATACCGAGGGGAACCCGCTCTGGGTGGAGATGCTGATCCATGATCTGATCGAGCGGGGGGTGCTGCTGCACGAGCAGGGGTATTGGCGGGTTCGACCCACCTTTCGCAAAGCGGGGGAACCCGAAGTATTCCAGACGTTCTTTGCATCGGTCGTGGATCGGCTCACCGACGAAGAACGTATGCTCCTCGAACATGCAGCCGTGATCGGAGAGACGTTCCCGGAGGATCTCCTGGCGGAACTCGTGCATGATCGTTGGCCGCGGGAGGAATTCCTGCGGATCCTCCATGGGTTGATCCACCGGCATCGGGTCATCGAGGAACTCCCGGAAGGGGCTGATTCCCGCTTCCGCTTCGTCCGTTCCCATCTTCAGACGAGGCTCTACGAGGCGTTTTCCTGCCGGCGGCGTCGCCGTCTGCACGCCAAGATCGGCGCCTGGTTCCTCGAACGTGGAGAGGAAAGGGCGGCGCTCGAACATCTCCTGCGCGGCGGTCGAGAGGCACGGCGCAAGGCCTTCGCCCTCGCGCGGCGTCTGGGCCGATACACCGCAGAGCAGGGGGCACCGGAGCAGGCCGTTCGATGCTACGAAGCGGCGCTCCAGGCCCTGAGAGGGCAGCCCCACGAGGGGAATATCGACGAGAAGCTCGACATCCTCGAAGGGTTGGGGGATCTCTACATGCGGCTGGGGCGGATTCCCGAAGGGGAACGTGCCTTCCTGCGCCTCCTGCGCCAGCCGCTTGCGCCCGAGAGACGCGCGAAGATCCTCTGGAAGATGGGCAAGCTCCTGCGAAAGAGCCAACCCGCACGTGCCCTCCGGTGGCTACGCCGGGCCAAGGCGGCCCTCGAAGGGCGGGAAGGAGAAGAGACGGCCCTCCTCGTGGAGATCCTCGGAGACACCGGCTTCGTCTTGCATCTCCAGAACCGGCAGGAAGCGGCCCGCTCCTGCTGGGAAGCGGGCAGAAAGGCTGCCGGAAGGATCGAGGATCCGGCCCAGCGAAAGCGCCTCCTCGGGTTCATCCACTACTACCTGGCAACCGCCGCCTTCACGGCCCGGGAGATGGCCCAGGCTCGACACCACTACGACGAGGTTCTCCACTACTGGCGCGACATGGAGAATCCGGTCGAGATCTCGAAGGTCTACAACGGTCTGGGGCTCCTGGCCTTCTGGCAACAGCGCTTCGAGGAGGCGAAGGACTACTTTCTGCAGTGCATCGGCGCAATGGAGCGGATCGGCAATCGCCTCGACGCGGGGCGGATCTACGCGAACCTCGGTCTCGTGTTGCAGTACAGCAACCGGAACCGGGAGGCGCTCCCCTATCACGAACAGCACTTCCAGGTGAGCCGGGAGGTGGGGGATCTGCGCGGCCAGCTCTACAGTTCCCTCAATCTCGGTAACGTCCACTCCCTGCTGGGCGATTTCGAGCGGGCGATCGAACACTTTCAGCGGAGTCTCGAAATCGCGAAACGGCACGGCAACGACTTCGAGATCTTCCACTGCCGTTTCAACCTCGGCCGTATCCGGATCCGTCAGGGGGCATATGGGGAGGCCAGAGGGCACCTGACGGGTCCGTTCAAGGACCTCCCCTTCGACCATGAAGCGCTTCGCCGCCTCTACCTTGCCACGATCGACCTGGAGACCGACGTATACCCGAAAGCGTACAGCGTGATCCGCAAGATCGTGGCTTCCTTCGAAGAGGGGAGGGAGCACTCCGACAACCAGATGGTCCGTCTCGCCTGTCTCGCCGAGGGGCACGCATTCCTGATCGAAGGGGCCTTGCGGCGGGGGGACCTCACGACTGCCGGGAAGGATGGAGAGCTGTTGGAAGAGATCCTGGCCATGCCGATGATGGAGATGCTCATCGAGTCGAAACTCCAGGCACTCCTCACCCTCGCCAACCTCGCCATGTACCGGGGGGAAGGGGCCCGCGCTGAAGAAGCGCTCGAATGCGCCCTCAAACTCGCCCGTGGGGGAGAACTCCGCTACGAAGAGGGAAAGATCCTTCGGGGAATGGCCGAGTTTCACATCGCTTCGGAAAGGGAATTCGACGCCGAGGATGCGTGCAACGAGAGCCTTGCCCTCCTCGAACCGCTCGGTGCCCGGCACGAGATCGCCCGGAGCTGGATGACGAAAGCGACGTTGCTCGAACGGATGTACTTCGTGGAGGAAGCCCTCGACCTGCTCCACCGCGCCGCCGAAACGTTGCAGCAGATCGGAGCGAAATACGACCTTGCCCGGTGCAGCCAGCGGATCGCAAAGCTTCTGATGAGCCGGGGCGCCCGCGAGGAAGCGGCCCACCATCAGACGAAGGCCGCTCAGCTCTATGCCGCAGTCGGTTGTCCCGAAGAGATCGAGCCCCTCCCCGAAGCCGCGCTCCACTGAGATCTCCCTTTTCCTTCTCTCGCGTCCTTCCCTCCTTGCTCCCCTCCCCCCCCGCAGATACCCTCCACGAGGGAATCCCCACCTACGGGAGAGGAAGGTGGCCGGCAGGGCATCTAAAGTTCCTCGCCTCTTTTGCCGATCCTGAAAGGCAGGTGAAGGCGAACGAGCGCTCTTCCCCGCCCTTACACTTCGGCAAGTGAGGACGACGACGATGAAAGGAACGGATCGAAACACCGTTCGGGGGATGACCCTCTTCGAGATGATGTTCACCGTGATGCTGATCGCGATCATCTACTCGATCGGCAGTCTGTCGATCCGCCACTATCGCACAGGGGTCCGGATCGACATCGCGGCCTCCCGGCTCTACAACACGATGCGGGAAGCGCGATCCAAGGCGGTCAAGGACTACGTGAACACGATGATCATCTTCGACCGAAACGCCGGGAGCTATACCTTCTGCCTCGATACGGACCTCAGCGAGACGTGTGACGAGACGGAGAGCGTCATCGAGTACCCCCTCGAAGAGGGGATCGTCTTTGGGATCAGCTCTTCGCCGGAGTTCACGGGGCTCCCCTTTCACAACAGCAACCCGATCGATCCGATTCTCGAAGGGAACGATACTTTGATCTTCCGGCGCACGGGGACGACGAACCTCGACTACTTCTCCTCGGTGGTCTATCTCGTTCCGGCCGAGGATCTCAACCCCTCCCGGGAGCGATTCGATCGTTTTCGTGCGATCGACGTCGTCTCCACGACCGGGATGGCCACCCTCTGGTCTTTCCAGAACGGGGCGTGGGTGACCCGCTGACACCTTCCCCCCCTTTCCCCCCAGAGCGCAAGGGAGATGGGGTGCCGATCACGCCTCTTCCCCTTCTCCTTCCGGTGATTGGGGATGAGAATGGCGGGGGGCTTCCTCCTGGCATAGGGCACAGTGGCCGTAGAGTTCGTGCTTGTGACGGAAGAGTTTGAAACCGTGGTGCGCTGCGATCTCTTCCTGTAGCGCCTCGATGCGCTCGTCTTCGAACTCGACGATCTTGCCGCATTTCAAGCAGATGATATGATCATGGTGCGACTCGTCGGTCGTCTCGTAGACGGTGGACGCACCGGCGAAATTCCGTTCCTTGGCGATGCCGCATTCCAGCATCAACTTGAGGGTGCGGTACACGGTCGTATAGCCGATGTTCGTGTGCTTGCGCCGCACCCGGCGCAAGAGTTCTTCGATCGGAATGTGCCCCTTGGAGCGAAGGAACGTGTCGAGGATGATCTCGCGCTGGGCCGTGGACTTGAGGCCCTTCTTCGCGAGATAATCGTAGAAGATCTGTTTCTGTCGGGAGATGGAGGGCATGGGAGCGATCCATTACCGGGAGGTGCTCGATTTCCTACACTTTCGACTTTACCGAGCGCGATCGGAGATGTCAAGGGTGATCTCCTTCCCCCTGCTCACGGGATTGCTCCTTCTCTTGCCCTCGGTGCAACGGATCGACCGCGTCGTGGCCATCGTGGATGGAGAGACGATCACCCGGATCGATCTCGAGCTGAGCTGTGCGATCGAGGAGATCGCCGTGGGAAGGAGCTGGGAAGGGAAATGTCCAGATCTCGGTGCGGCGCTCGATCGGAGGATCGAGCAACTCCTCCTCCTGCATGCGGCCAGACGGATCGATCTCGAACCGGAGGGGACGCGTTCGGAGGGGGTGGAAGCGGAGGGAAGGAGGTTCCTGGCGGATCACGCGATCGGGGTGGAGCGGCTGATCGCCTTCTTCGGCATCGATCGGGAAGAACTCCTTTCCCTGATCTGCGATCGTCTCGAAGCCGAACGCTTCACGGCCCGTCGCATTCCCCGCACGCCCTATGTGAGTGCGCGGGAGATCGCTGCCTTCATCGCTGCGCACCCCGAACGTTTCCCTCCCGGCCGGCGTCTTTCCCCCGAGGAGATCGAAGCCATCCGAACGGAACGAGCCGCGGAGAAGAAGGCCGAAGACCGGCGTAGATGGATCGAACGGCTGAGGAACCGCGCGCAGATCCAGTTCCTCGATCGTGCGCTCCGTGGCGAGGGGAAAGGGGATGAAGAATGAAGGGGGAACGCTGCGTAGGCCGAGAGGTCGTAACCCCCGCGACCCGAG
>CAZTSL010000001.1:88206-89366 GCA_964616915.1 uncultured bacterium | reverse complement strand
GTCGTAACCCCCGCGACCCGAGCCGATCTCTCGGCGATCGAACGGATCGACGCCGCAGCCTTCCCGGGTGCTGCCTGGTCGCGCGCCCAGTTCGAGGGGGCATTCGCTTGCGCCCACACCCATGCGCTCGTGGCTCGGGGACCGACGATCGCGGGTTTCCTCCTCTACCGGCAGATCCTCGACGAGGTGGAGATCCTGCGGATCGCCACGGTGCCGGAACACCGTCGGGAGGGGATCGCAACAGCGCTCCTCACTTCCCTCTTCGCGCGTTGTGCCCACCGGGGCCCCATGACGATCTTCCTCGAGGTCCGTCGTTCCAACAGCGCCGCGATCACGTTCTACCGGAAGCACGGCTTCGTCGAACATGCCTGCCGCCAGGGTTACTATGACGACGGAGAGGACGCCTTGATCTTGCGACGCATCGTGATGGGGAGAGAGCCCAGGATCGATCCATGAAAGAGGCTCGATCGGCGGAAAAGGGTTTTGAGAGGTTCATGGATCGATCCTGCGGACAGAGCATCTGGATGTTGACAAGCGGATCCTTTTTGAGTAAATTTCCCGCTGGCGAATGAATTCGGATGACGAAATTCCGTCGGAAAGGAACGAACGTGTTCTTCGTTGATGACACATTGATGCTTCATGTCCCGTATCTTTCGGATAGACGGAAGAATTTCGCGGTCTCCCGCGATACGGCATGGCTGATGGCGCATTTCGGAGCCGATTTCGCGGAGATGACCTTCTGTGCGCCACTGAATGCGGACTTCGAAGTCTATCGGATGTACGAGAATGTCTTTCTCTCCGGCAGGCTTCAGACGGCGCTTTCGGTCGCATGTGCCTGTTGCCTCAAGGAATTCGTCTTCCCCGTCCAGAGCGACTTTTCTCTCACCTTCCTCCCCGCCTCCGCGGAGCCGAGCGAGGAGGAGGTGGTCTTGACCGCGGAAGATCTCGACCTCAGCTTCTACCGTAGCGAGGTGATCGAGTTGATCGACATCATCGAGGAACAGATCGCCCTCTCCCTGCCGATGCGCTTCCTCTGCACGGAGGCGTGCAAGGGACTCTGTCCCCAGTGCGGGCAGGATCTCAACGTGGCGCCTTGTGGTTGCTCCCTGGAGATGGTCGATCACCGCTGGGAGGCGCTCAAGCGCTTCACGATCCACTGA
>CAZTSL010000001.1:74617-88106 GCA_964616915.1 uncultured bacterium | reverse complement strand
AAGGAAAGCAAACCATGGCTGTACCGAAGAGAAAGGTCTCCCGTACGAAGCGGGATACGCGCCGTGCCCACGATCGTCTCACGAAGAAAAGTCTGACGACCTGTCCGGAGTGTTCGGAGGTGGTCTTCCCGCACCGGGCCTGTCCCCATTGTGGATTCTATCGCGGACGTCTGATCGTGAATCTGGAAAACGAATAACCAGAGGAGTCGATTGCGATGAGCAAGGATTTTGCTCAGGAAGTGGAAGCTCGGCTGACAGCGATCATCGTCCAGCAGCTCGCGGTGAACGAGAACGAGGTACGCCCGGAGGCCTCCTTTGCCGAGGATCTGGGCGCCGACTCGATCGATATCGCAGAGTTGATCATGGGGCTGGAGGAAGAATTCGATATCGAGATCCCCGATGACGAGGCAGAGAAGCTCCAGACCGTCCAGGACGCGATCAAGTATATCGTGGAAAACGCCGCGTGAGGGGGGCGATCTCGATCCGGCCGCGCTCCTTCGTTGATGAATCTACCTCTCTCCTGCGACGTTGCGGGATATCTCGTCACGCTCCGAAGACCGGCTCGACCATGCGGGGGGGGAGGCCCCCTTTCCGGTGTCCGAAGGTGTCTTTTCCCTCGTCCGATCCACTTTCCCGATCCCTTCGCCTCCCCCCCCTCTCCGCCTTCATCGGGGGAAGAGGATCGAGCTGAGCCTCTTCCCTTCCTCATCCATTCGATCCACCGGTCCGGAAGGCTTCTCCGGCCCGGTATCCTCGAGGGGGCCGAGATGATCGTGCCACACATCCGTTCGACCGATCCAGAAGTCGCCGAAGCGATCGAAGCGGAGATCCTGCGGCAGAACATGAACCTGGAGATGATCGCCTCGGAGAACTTCGTCAGTGAAGCCGTGCTCGAGGCCCAGGGCTGCGTGATGACGAACAAGTACGCGGAGGGTTATCCTGGGCGGCGCTACTATGGGGGATGCGCATATGTCGATCGGGTCGAACGGCTGGCGATCGAACGGGCGAAACGGCTCTTCGGGGCGGAGGCCGCCAACGTCCAGCCGCATTCCGGATCCCAGGCGAACATGGGGGTCTATTTCTCCGTCCTGGAACCGGGGGATACCTGCCTTGGGATGAACCTCTCCCACGGTGGCCACCTGACCCACGGCTCTCCGGTGAATTTCTCCGGGCGGCTCTACAAGGTCGTCTCCTACGGCGTGGACCCCGAAACGCATCGGATCGATTTCGACCAGGTCGAGGCGCTGGCCCGCCAGCATCGTCCCAAGCTGATCGTGGTGGGGGCCAGTGCCTATCCGCGGACGATCGAATTCGCCCCCTTCCGGGAGATCGCCGATGCGGTGGGGGCCAGGATCATGGTCGATATCGCGCATATCGCCGGGCTCGTCGCGGCCGGTCTCCACCCTTCCCCCGTCCCCTACGCGGAGTTCGTGACCACCACGACGCACAAGACGCTGCGGGGGCCACGCGGCGGGATGATCCTGTGCCGCGCCGAATTCGCGAAGCGGGTCAACAGCCAGATCTTTCCCGGGATTCAGGGAGGCCCCCTCATGCACGTCATCGCGGCCAAGGCGGTGGCCCTCGAGGAAGCGATGAGCGAGGAATTCGTCGCCTACCAGCGCCAGATCGTCAGGAATGCCCAGGCGCTCGCCGAAGTGCTCCTGGAGCGGGGGATCGAACTCGTTTCCGGGGGAACCGACACCCACCTCCTCCTCGTCGATCTCACCCGCACCGGCCGCACCGGCAAAGAGATCGAGGCTGCCCTCGATCGGGCGAGGATCACGGTCAACAAGAATACGATCCCCTTCGAGACGAGAAGCCCGCGGGTAACGAGCGGTATCCGGATCGGGACCCCCGCCTTGACCACCCGCGGGATGAAGGAGGGGGAGATGCGGATCATCGGCAACTGGATCGCCGACATCATCCTCGACCCGGACGATCCGGAGAAGATCGCCGCCATCGGCCGCGAGGTCGAAGCGCTTTGCCGGGCCTTTCCCCTCTACCCAAACCTTCTGCCCCACCCGATCTGAGCCGGGATCATGGGGGGCCTCCACGACGGATCGGCCATGTCCACGTCTGACCGGGAAGTATTCATCGCCAAGGCGATCGAACTGGCGCGCCGGGCAGAGGGGCGAACGAGTCCCAATCCCCTCGTCGGTGCCGTCGTGGTTCAGGGGGGGGAGATCGTCGGCGTGGGCTTCCACGCCCAGGCCGGTGCTCCCCACGCGGAGATCCACGCCCTGCGCATGGCCGCAGAGAAGGCGCGGGGCGCCGACCTCTACGTGAACCTCGAACCCTGTTGCCATCAGGGACGGACCCCTCCCTGCACGAACGCGATCATTGCGGCTGGAATCCGTCGTGTCTTCATCGGGATCCTCGACCCCAACCCCCAGGTCGATGGGAAGGGGATCGCGGCACTGCGCAGGGCGGGTATCGAGGTGGAAACCGGTATCCTGGCCGAGGCGTGCCGCAGGCTCAACGAGGCATATTGCAAATTCATCACGACGCGTCTCCCCTTCGTCACGCTCAAGTTCGCGGCCTCGCTCGACGGGAAGATCGCGACGACCACGGGGGCCTCGAAGTGGATCAGCGGCGAGGCATCGAGGCGATTCGTCCACGAACTCCGCAACCGCAACGACGCCATCTCGGTGGGGGTGGGCACGATCCTGGCCGACGATCCCCGCCTGACGACCCGGATCGAGGGGGGACGCGATCCCCTCTGTCTCATCTTCGACAGCCATCTGCGCACCCCGCCGGAGGCCAGGGTGTTCCATGCGGCATCAGCACGGCGTGTCATCATCGCGACCCGACGGGAACCCACCCCCCAGGAGCGGGAACGCTTCGCCGGTGTGGGTGCCGAGATCCTCTCCTTCCCCGGAGACGAGGGGGGGGTGTCGATCCCCCACGTGCTGAGGGAACTGGGGAAGCGTGATGTCATGAGTCTCCTCGTGGAGGGGGGAGGGCGTCTTGGTGCTGCCTTCCTCGGGAACCGGAACGCCTCCCCTGCCGAACCCCTGGCCGACAAGTTCTACCTCTTTCTGGCCCCCTGCATCTTCGGCGGGGACGCCTACCCGCTCTTCCCCGGTTTCGGCATCGAGGCGGTCGGTGAGGCGATCTCCCTGCGCGATACCCGTTCCTGGCGGCTTGGCGAAGATCTCGCCTTCGAGGGGTACTTCACGCATGGCGACGAAAGATGAGGAGAAGGAGCGATGTTTACCGGAATCATCGAACGAACCGGCACGATCACCCACATCGAGCGGAAGGGAGAGGGTGCGGTCTTCGAGATCGCCACGGACTGGCCCCCCTCCTCGTACCAGATCGGTGAGAGCATCGCCGTAAACGGCATCTGTCTCACGGTCGTCCACTTCGAGGCGGATGGGCAGGGCTCCCGTTTCCGGATCGATGCCTCCCCCGAGACGGTCCAGCGCACGACCATGCCCGACTGGAGGCTCGGGCGGCGTGTCAACCTGGAGCGTCCCCTCTCCCTCTCCAATCTCCTTGGCGGCCACCTCGTCACCGGACACATCGATGGCTGCGGAAGGGTCGTACGGATCGAAGAGGAGGAGGGGCCGATGCCGGGGCGGATCGTCACGCTCGAGATCCCCCCTGAACTTGCCCGCTACATGATCTTCAAGGGTTCGGTCGCCGTCGATGGCGTGAGCCTGACCGTGCATGCCTGCGATGCATCGACGCTTGCGCTCAACCTCGTCCCGCATACCCTCGAGGTCACGACCTTCGGCACCTGCCGGGTCGGGGATCGGATGAACATCGAGGTCGATATCATCGGGAAGTATGTGGAGAAGTTCCTCCATTGGCTCACGCCCGAGGATCTCGAACGGCTCCGTCGGGAGCGCTCCGAGTGAGTGGGACCGCTCCTCCCCCCCTCGCCGCCGTTTCCCGGTCATGTCGGTGATCCGGGCAGCCCACCTCGCGGGAGATTGCCATTGAGCGGGAAATCCGGCATAATGTCCCGGAAGCCGTAGGGAACGCCGCCGGCTGCGCAAGCGCCTCCGGGAGTCCTCGGCGGGGTGAAGGATTCCGCAAGGGCATCCTACGCTGGAGGAGCAGAGCGAAAGGTCGGTCGTTCGAAGAGAGGTATCTGGAGCGTGAAGTGTCCCGTTTGTGGAACGGAACAACCGGTTCGTCCGTCCTGCGCCCACTGCGGGGTGATTTTCGAACGGATTCTCGGGAAACAGACGAAGATTCTCGTTGAATCTTCGACGGAGGAACGGGAGCCTCCGTCGGGGGAAAGGCTACGGGTCCCTCCCTCCGTGGGGAAGCGTCAAGAGGTCAGGGGAGCGCGAGACTTCGGCTCCCCCCTTTCCGAGGTCCGCCCCCCACCCGCGAGAGGGAACGTATCCCCCGCTCCCCCCCTCTTCTCGCACGCTTCTCCCGTGGGGGATACGGAAGAAGAGCGTCTCTGGGACGAGATCGTGGACGATCCGCAGGATCGACAGCGGCATCAGGCTTATATCGGCTACTGTCTGCGTGCCCAGCAGTTGCCTCTGGCGATCCGGCGCTACAACCAGATCATCCAGGATTATGGCCAGGATGCCACCCTGCTCCACTTTCGCACGCAGGTGATCTCGATCCTTCAGTTCACCCATCTGGGGGCTTCGCGCGGGCAGCGGGGCGCGCGCAAGAAGGATCGCGCCCGGGGGCTGGGGTGTATGGCGATCGGGGTTTCCTTCTTTCTCATCCTCATCGGGACGCTCATCGGAGACCCTTCCTTGGCCATTTTTCGTCTTATCGGATTCGTGCTCCTCATCGCAACGCTCGGCTACTTCCTCTATCGCTTTCTCTACGTGGCACGCAGGTTGAAGAGGGAAGAGAGATTCTGAGCGTCATTCAAGCCATTTTTGTGATATTCTCGAGGGGGCAAAGGGAAGGGCGCATTGCGAATTCCCTTATGAGACAACGCTGACCGCCGCTGGGAGCCCCCAACGGCAGAGAAGGAGAGACGATCATGGAACGGATTCTGGCCAACCTGGGTATCGAAGCCGTCAACCACGGCGGTTTTCATGGCAAATGGCTGAGCGAAACGGAGGGAGGGCTCCTCGACGCCGTCTCTCCGATCGACGGCCGAGTGATCGCACGGGTACACCAGATCACCGAAAAGGACTACGAGCGGGTCATCGAGAAGGCCCAGGATGCCTTCCGGCAGTGGCGACTCGTCCCCGCACCGCGGCGCGGGGAGGTGGTCCGACAGATCGCACTCGAACTGCGCAAGCACAAGAAGGACCTCGGCGCCCTCGTCTCGTGGGAGATGGGCAAGATCCGTGCTGAAGGGGAGGGCGAGGTCCAGGAGATGATCGATATCGCCGATTTCGCCGTGGGGCTCTCCCGCCAGCTCTACGGGAAGACGATGCACAGCGAACGCCCCCGGCACCGGATGTACGAACAGTGGCATCCGCTCGGGGTCGTGGGGGTGATCACCGCCTTCAACTTCCCCGTGGCCGTATGGGCATGGAACGCGATGATCGCGCTCGTGTGCGGCGACAGCGTCGTCTGGAAGCCCTCGAGCCAGACGCCCCTCTGCGCGATCGCTTGCATGAAGATCGTCTCGCGGGTGCTCGAGGAGAACGACGTCCCCGAGGGGGTGCTCGGGCTCGTGATCGGCAGCGGCGCCACCGTGGGCGCCCGGCTCGTGGAGGACCGGCGTGTTCCCCTGATCAGCTTTACCGGCAGCACGCAGCAGGGGAAGAAGATCGCCGAGAAGGTCGGCGCCCGCCTGGGCCGGACGATCCTCGAACTGGGGGGGAACAACGCGATCATCGTCTCCCAGCATGGGGACCTCGACATGGCGGTCCGCACGATCCTCTTCGGCGCGGTCGGCACCGCCGGTCAACGGTGCACCTCCACCCGCAGGATCATCGTCCACGAAAGCATCTATGACGAGGTGATCGAGCGTCTCGTGCGGGCATACAAGAGCGTGCGAATCGGAAATCCGCTCGAAGAGGGGGTCTTGATGGGGCCACTCGTCACCCGACAGGCCGTCGAGGAGATGATGCGCGCCCTCGAAGCGGTCCGCCGCGAGGGGGGAGAGATCGTCTGGGGCGGCACGGAGGTGGCGAACGCCCCCTCGAACCGGTACGTCACCCCCGCGATCGTCAAGGCCAGAAACGAGTGGCCGATCGTCCAGGAGGAGACCTTTGCCCCGATCCTCTATGCGATCCCCTACCGCACGATCGAGGAGGCGATCGCGATCCACAACGATGTTCCCCAGGGGCTCTCCTCGGCGATCTTCTCCCTCGATCTCCGGGAGATCGAATTTTTCCTCTCCCATGCCGGTAGCGACTGCGGCATCGCCAATGTCAACGTGAGTACCTCCGGCGCGGAGATCGGCGGTGCCTTCGGTGGCGAAAAGGAGACTGGAGGGGGACGGGAGTCGGGTTCCGACGCCTGGAAGCAATACATGCGCCGGCAGACGAACACGATCAACTGGTCGAACGAGCTTCCGTTGGCCCAGGGGATCCACTTCGGCTGAGCGAATCGCTTCCCCCTTCTTGCAACGGGGCAACCTCTCATACCGGCAGGGCGGCCGTCCGGAGGCGTTCCCACGACCTCGGGAGGGCGGCGGCCGCCCGATCCGCGCTTGCCGGGTCGGGAAAGATCCCGAAGATCATCGGACCGCTGCCCGACATTCCCGTCCCGAGTGCGCCATGGCGACGAAGGGCCGCCTCGATCGCTCGACGTTCCGCATAGATCCCCTCGGTGGCCCGCGTGAGATCGTTGTGGAGGTGTGCGCAGATCCCGGCAAGATCCCCCCGCTCCATCGCGGCGATCAACGCCTCCAGCCTCCCTGGCGGGGAAGGGGGATGGCCGTCGAAGCGCCGGTAGATCTCTCCGGTTTCGAACTGGCGTCCTCGCGGACGAACCAGGAGCAGCTCGATCGGGCAGGCGAGGGCGACGGGACGCACACACCGGTCCCCCCGCCCCCGGAACCACGCGGGACGGGGATCGAGGAAATAGGGGACGTCGGCACCGAGCGAAGCGGCGATCCCCCTGGCCTTCCCCGAGAGTTCGGGGAACCTCCGGCAGAAGAGGCGGATCGTCGCCGCGGCATCGCTGCTCCCCCCCCCGAGACCGGCGGCGATCGGAATCCGTTTCGTCACTGCGATCGAAACCCCTCCCCGAAGACCGACCCCTTCGAGGCACCGCCTCGCGGCCTTCCACACGAGGTTTCGGGAATCCGTGGGGAGGATCGCCGGTTCGACGACGAGCACGATCCCCTCCCTTCCCTCGGTCACGCGCACCCGGTCGGAGAGGGAAAGGGGAACGAAGAGCGTGTCGATCTCGTGGTACCCATCGTCGCGTCTCCCACGGATCGCAAGGAAGAGGTTGATCTTGGCCGGTGTCTCGAGGTGCGCGTCGAACACCCGATCCCCCCTACCCCCCTACGACCCCTCGAAGGATGAACGTCTGGAGGCTCGAGTGATTCCAGAGGAGGAGGAGGGAGAGATAGCCGGCCAGGATCCCGAAGAGGGCGAAGAGAAAGAACTGGGCCATATGCCGTTCGAGCGTCGTATGGAACGTAATGCCATGGACGAACGTCGAGCGTTCCTCCCCTTCGAGCCACGCCAGCTCACTGTTCCAGGCGCGCTCCGCAGCGATGGCGGCGAGCGTCTCCTTCCATTCGTCGTAGAACGCCTCGGAGGACGCGGGCTCTGGAAGAAACCGTATCTCCGATGGCGTCGGAAGTGTACCCCCCCCTCCCTGAAGGGGCCTGTCCCTTTCCAGGTCCCGTTCGAACGCTCGCGCGATATCGACCGGCATCCTCATCGCCTCCTCTCGATGCATGTTCCCGCGTGATAATCGACCAGCATCCTCATCGCCGCCTCTCGATGCATGTCCCCGCGTGATATCGGATCGGCATTCGAGAGGAAAAAATTGAGGATTTTCTGAATATGTCACACGATCCTGCGGCGCAGTGAGCGCGACTCAGACGATGGCGGCAAGGCGTGCCGCCACCTCGGGGAGACGAGCCGGATCGTGGGGGAAGCGCAGCCGTCTCACGTGATGGGAGACGGCAAGCTCGGTGCAGAGCGCAAGATGACGTTTGAGGAGGAGGGGATCGAAGAGACGCGCGGCCACGGTGTGCGAAACGAGGGATGTCACGCCCTCCGCGGGGGGCACGGGCTCGATCGCGATCTCATCGCTGCTCGGAACGAGAAGATGGATCTCCCCCAGTTCGAGCTGTTCTGGGGCATCGAAGGGATACTGTGCCGTTGGCGGAAGCTTCAACTGGGGGAAATGGGGATGAACCCATCCTTGCCCCCTTGCCACCGAGAAGGGGACGACGTCGTCGGCGACCCGTCGCCAGGGGGGGGGGAGGGTCGCGGCCAGTGTCGATTTTCCCACCCCGGAACGCCCGGCGAACAGGAGGACGCGCCTGCCCAGCGCCGCCGCCGAGGCATGGAGGGTCCAGATCTCCCGGCGGGCAAGAGCGATCGTGAGTGCAGGACCGAGCAATCCTTCGATCACGAGGGGAGAGAGTTTCCCTTCCCTCCCGGGGTGGAGGAGGAGGATCTCCCTGCCATCGAACGAGACCGCGAAACGGCCCGCCTCCCCCAGTTCGAGGATCGTCCCCCCGGCGTACGTCCACGCCTCGACATGGCGCAGCCGCCCCCCCACGAACCCCGGCCCCCGATAGATCGGATGCTCTCCCTCCATCGACGGGACGGAGGGGGCAAGGGTGTCCGATGTGCCCCCACTTTCCGGCATGCCGCCCGAGGAGGAATCCTCCATCCGTGCAGCGGTGGGGGGGGAGGAGGGGGTTCCTCTCCGAAAGGGGGAAAGCGCCTCGATCTCCCGGTCGGTGCGAAAGGAGATCCCTGCCAGCCGGTGCCACCACCAGCGCTCCCCCTCCGTAGAGCCGGAACGGAAGGTGATCAAGCGCGCGTCAAGGCTGGAAGTTGAGGGGATCGTTGCTGTCGCCGGTCCCTGGGGAGACGCCGAGCGTGAGATCCCGGATGTCGCCGAGTACCCTGAGCTGGGGTTTCCGGTAGATCCGGCGTGCTGGTGCGTTCCGGCGTTTCTCGTTTCGTTTCGGGGTTGCCTTCTGTTTCTTCATTTGCTTGCGCCTCCACAGGATGGATGGTCGTTCGAGAATCCCTTGCGCCACCGTTCCATACAGACACACTGCCAGAGCACCACGATGCCGGGTCCGTCGTGTCCCGCGCGGATCAAGTCCCAGACGTCCTTCTCGATCCATTCGCTCCGCACGAACCTTCGCCAGCAGGCGTTCCGATCTCCGACGATGCGTCGCAGGGTCTCGATCTCTTCCTCCATGATTCCCCGTCGAAAGAGGGGGAAGAGGGAAGTCTTCTTGCGCCGGCAGCGAACCGGCTCCGGCAGGATGCCACGCATGGCGTTTCGCAAAATATACTTCGTTTGGCCCCGCCTGTAAAGCTGGTGGGCAGGAATGTCGAGGAGGAAGGCCACGAGGCGGGGATCCCGGAAGGGGCGCCGAAGCTCGAGATCGAAGCGGCTCGAATGGAACGTTTCGACGGCTGCGGCGCTGGTCGCGCGGGGACCGAGGTTGCTCTCGTGCTGCACCGGCCGGCGCTTCCCGCGCAATGCCGCTCCCTGGTCCTCCGGATGAGCGAGGAGAGCGGCGGCATGCGGCGTGAGCCAGGGGGGGGGGGGGTCCGGAATGCCACCGGGGACACGATCCGTTCGCAGGAGCCGGTTGCGCAGCGCGCCGGCGAGGCGAAGGAGTGCCGCGCCGAGCGGCACCTTCCGTTCCCGGGTCCGGAATTCCCCCAGGAGGCTGCGCAGCGCTTCGAGCAGGCGCCCCTCCTCGACGAGGTCCGCGAGCCAATCGATCCCCCCGGGGAAGAGGTTGTCCCCGAACTCGCCCGTCAAGAGCGTCCGGCACCCCTCGGCCTGGAGCCGCCGGTAGACGCGTTCGCGCAGACGACGGTAGAGGCCGTCGATCGGAGTGTTCGGGTTCCAGGGCCACGAATCGGCGTCCCTGAGCGGCCAGGCGTCGTCCCCTGGGATCTGGATCGGTCGGTTTCCCGTCCGTTCGTTCACGAGATCGATGAAAGGGCGTTCGTCGCAGGCGGTCAGTTCCTCGAAGACCCATGAGATCGAAACGACCTCCCTCCCCATCCGGGCCGCCACGGCCGCCACCGACGTCGAATCGAGCCCCCCGCTCATGAGGACCGCGGGTCTGCCGAGGCTCCGGAGCCGGTCGCGGACGCTCTCGCCGAGGCGTTCGAGGAAGGCTTCGGCATACGCTTCGTCCGAGGGGAGACGCAACGTGGGAGCTGGGGGCAGATGCCAGTAGCGTCGGCTCACCTCCTCCCCCCCCGCGACCCACATCACGTGGGCTGCCGGCAGCTCCGCGATGTCCGAAAAGAAGGTCTCGCCGGGGCGGGGACCGTCGAGCGCGAAGAAACGGGCGATCGTCCCTTCGTTCCAGTCCTGGGAGACGAAGGGGAGGGGGAAGAGGGCCTGTTGCTCCGAAGCCGCGGCGAAGCAGTGGGGGGAGCGGGTGTAGAAGAGGGTCCGGTTGCCGAGGGGATCCCTGCCGAAGAGGACGCCCTTGCGCGTCGCATCGAAGATCGCAAAGGCGTAGTCCCCGAGGAGACGCTCCGCGACCCCTTCCCCATACCGCCGGTACGCCAGGGCCAGGAGCCGGACGTCCGGGAACGTCTCTTCGGCTTTCACCGGCAACCCGAGCCGGGCGATCAGCTCTTGCCGGGCGTCGAGTCGGCCGTCGAGGACGATGGCCAGGTCTTCCTCGATGTACGGTTGCCGTACCCCACGGTCCTGGGGTGTCGTCTCGAAGTGTTGAAAGCCCAACGCCACACACCCGACCCGATGGAGCGCCGCCCCTTCCGGACCCCGGTGGGCCAGGCGCACGAGCATCCGTTTTGCCAGGGGAAGATCGGGGGGCGCACCGTTACGCGCAAAGAGGAGGATGAATCCACTCACGAGGACCTCGTCGTCCATTCCTGGGGAAGAGCGGGGGCAAGACGCCCTTCGTTCGTCGTCATCGCGGGTCGATCGAGAGGGTGGGATCACCGAGCAGCGTCCACCCGAAAAGGACGTCCAGCATCTTCGGGTGTGTGCGTGCGATCTCCCGCTTGGCCGCCACGACGGCCTGGCCCAGGGGCATTCCGTTCGTGACGAGGAGCGGCATCATCGTCTCGCCGAGCGTCTCCTCCGCGGCCGCGCTCGTCAGGGTGGCGGCCCCGAGCACGGCCGCGGCTCCCTGGGAACCGGCGAGGAGGAAGGCATGCGCCATCGTGTTCGCGCGAGGATCGACGAAATAGGTATTCCAGCACCCCCATTGGGCCACGACCGTGGGGTCCCCCTCGTTGGTGAGGGCCACCGCATCCTCCGCGGAGAAGAGCCCCTGAAAGCTCCAGACCGAGGGACCGGAGTGACCGATGAAGCTCGTGAGCGTCACGCCCCCCTCGATCGCTTCAAGGATCCGCGCCCGCATCTCCGCGACGTTCCCTCCCTCGAGGTAGGCCCGTTCGACCGTCCACTCGGGAGGGAGGGTGGCCGCGAAGCGTTCGCTCGCATCACGAAAGGAGACCCCCGCGTCATCCTCGTCCGCGATGAGGAGGGCGGAACGTGCCCCCCCCTTCGCCTCGAAAGCGAGGATTTTGCCGATGAGACGGCGGGCCTCCTCGGAGGAGCGGACCGGAAGCCGGCCGATCGCCACGTCGGGGACGAGATCGTCGTCGAGGAGCGTGAAGTGCGTATCGCTCGGCGTGAAGCGGACGATCGGATCGGTCGCCACGTAGAAGGTGGGGATGAAGCTGATGCTCCCCAGGCCGAGATGATCGTGGTAGTCGTAGGTGTCCCCGCCCACGAGGAGCACGGTGTCGATCCCGAGGTTTTCGACCGCCCAGGCGATCATCCGGCGGATCGCCTCCGGATCGACGACGCCGCCGCTGAAGCGGGCGTAGACCTGCGAGACGTCGGCGACGCGGAGGGAAAGCCCCTGGGCGCTTCGTGCCGCGATCCAGGGGGCAAGATCATCGAGGAAATCGGGGTGGGAGATCACGAGGAGATCCGCCTTCCCGGGGGTGAGGGGAACGGGGGGCACGGCCGGCACGATCCGGGGACGGGGAAGCGTTTCCACCGAAGCCACGGTATAGGTCGCCCCGCTCTTTCCTCCTCTGAAGGTGACGCGCCACCCCTCCGACGTGCGCTCGAGCGTATAGCCGGTCAGCCGTGCGACGTTCCCCCCCCGCTTCCGGTAGAGGACGATCTCTGGGGAGGGGAGTCCCGTCACCCGGAAGGCGGCGCCCATCCCCTCGAAGGTGAGTTGCCCCCCTTGCGCGCGGAGATGGCGGGGGAAGGTGACCTCGAAGTGGTCGAAGTAGAGGAGATCCCACGGGGCACCCGTATCTCCGGGGACCGTGACCGTAAGCTGGTTCTCCCCCTCACGAAGCCGACCGGCGGGGAGATCCACCGTCACGGCGTAGGGGGTGAGACCGTCGAAACTCCCTTCGTGGATCGGCGTGCCGTTGAGCGCGACGCGCAGATGATGATCGGGGAGGATCGGCCACTGCGAGGCCCCCCAGAACTGGAGGAAGAGCGTGGCTCCTTCTCCCTGCGCGGCGAGATCCCCGATCTCGAAGGTGAAGGTCTCGGAGACGGGTTCCCCGATGGCCAGGAAGCGGGTGTCGTACCACGGATCTCCGATCGGGGAGGAGAAGCTGTAGCCCCGGTCCCGGTGGTAGACGAGATGTGCCCGGTAGGTCGATTCGATCGTCGTTCCCTGCCAGGGGGACGCAGGAACCGAGGGGATCCTCCGCGCCCGTTTCGGATCGACGACGAGCCTGTAGACGTTCGTCTCCGTGTAGCGCGATCGCGCTCCTTCACCGAAGAACTCGAAATAGGCGCCCGGCCCGAAGGGACCGGGGGAGGAGAGGCGAATCGGCACCGGTTCCTCCCCATGGAGCAAGGCGAGCGCGCGCGCCGGCACCCCGAAAAGATCGAAGCCGGCCTGCCGGAGATCGTCGTAGGTGACCCGATAGAGCGCGTCCCGATCGACCTCGAGCGCAACCGGCGGGGGAGAGGGGAAGGGGTGGGGCGTCGCGGCCGCGCGTCCCGACAGACGCCGGGAACGCCGCCACTTCCCGATTGCGCGGGCGGTGCGCTCCGCCTCCTTCCTCCGATGCTCCCGCCCGAGCGAGGGCCAGTCGATCGGCTCGGCCGTATGCGGCCGGCCGGCGGGGTGATTCCGGAGGAAAGGCCCATGGAGACGCCGGACGTTGCGCAGATCGACGTCCTCGAGGTAGAGGGGCCCCTCCGGAGGCGCGGGGAGGGTGATCGCATAGCGTGTGGGGGTGAGGGAATCGACGACGCGGGAGGGGATCAGGCGGTCGGTCAGCAACGCGCGCCCTCCTTCGCCGGCCACGTAGAGGAAGAAACCGACATTCCCGATCTCGGTCGCGGTCTCCCATTCGACGTGGAGCGCGCCTCCCGCCTCCCTCGCCTCGAAGGCGGAGAGCGTAAC
>CAZTSL010000001.1:0-74517 GCA_964616915.1 uncultured bacterium | reverse complement strand
ATTCGACGTGGAGCGCGCCTCCCGCCTCCCTCGCCTCGAAGGCGGAGAGCGTAACGGGGGTGGCGATGACGTCCCCCACCGTGAAGTAGGTCCATTGGGGCTGTTCCAGGGTGAAGAAGCCTCCCGCTCCGGGGCGGATGCGGGCGAGATAGACCCGGTTGTTCGTCAACAGATTCGCAGAGAAACTCGTCTGGTAGGTCTCCGCGCCGTTGAGGGCGCCCTGGGAGGAGTAGTCGATCGAGAGGGCGAGATCCTCGTCGGTGGCGGAGCAGGGTTCGGTACAGTTGGCCTGGCTCTCTGTCGTCCAGCTCGAGAGCGTCAGTTCCGGATTCCCCGAGATCACGATGTTCTGCTGGTAATCGATCTCGGGATCGCCGGAGGGGGCCAGATCGAGACGGACGATATCGACCGTGGCGCTCGCCCCCTCGTCCCACGTCGGGAGGCGGTTGATCGAATCCGCTCCCACGGGGCTCCACTCGAGCGTGATCGTATCGGTGGAGAGGTACCGAGTCTTGTCGGTCGTGAGCATCGCGGTCGCGGCATCGAGGGGGAACCTCGGACAGCCGTTCTTGTGCTGGAGGCGTTCGGAACGCTTCACCGTGAGCGTCGTGCAATTCTCTCCGTAGTAGATGCTGAAGTCGTCGCTGAAGACCTCGGCCCGGATCGTGAGCGTCGTGGTATCGTTGACCGCCAGACCGAGCGCGGCGAGTTGATCCGTGTGGATGCCGAAGTTCGCGTTCGCTTCGATACCGGTGCCGTTGGCGATCTTGGGCGTGTTGACGACGACGCCGAAACTGTCGTCCCAGTTGGGGCCGCCGGAGCCACTCGTGCTCATGTAGGCGGGACCACCGAACATGAGATCGACGGGGAGGTTCCCGCCGCTCCCCCCGGTGGCGGCGGTCACGCGGAAGACGACCCGGAAGAAGGCGTCCGCGCCGGTGTTGTTCGTCACATTCACGCCGATGCGGATCGTATCTCCGTTGTCGGGATAGGGGGGGCCGGGGATCGAGGAGGCGAAGCAGCCGTCTTCCTCGATGAGGAGTTCCGGAACGCCGATCGTCACGGTTGCGGCCGCGAGACCGACGTGGCCCACCATGACACCCAGCATCACGGCCAGGCCGACGGCGAGAAGTGGATGCTCCCCCCTTCTCCGCGGAGATGGCGTTCTTGGTGGACGCAAGGCATTCATGACGGTATCCTTTCCTGGTTCCCCGGCATGCTTCCAGGGGCGTGGAGGCCGGCCTTCCCTTTCCCGGGAAACCCCTCCCCTTCACTCGTGGCCAGGAGGGGAGCGGAAGAGAATCGCCCCTCACGTTCAACGCCCTTACCGACGACGAGAAAATCCCCTTTCCTCCCTGGTATGATTATAGCACAGCGAGGAAAATTGTTCACCCGCTTTCGTCGGGATCGATCCCTGAAACCCGACCGCAATTTCTGCGCAATTCACTCGCCTGCGCCCTGCCGACACCCTCGGGAGGGATCATGGGGAATTTTGGAGAGGCGCTGCCGCCACGTCCAAGAAGCCTCCTGCGGGGCCTCGCGGGGAGCCCTCGAGAGAAGGGGTGGATTCGAGTTGCAAAAAAGGCTTGACAAAAGGCTTTCGTTTTCCTATCATTTTGAAAAGAGGGATGAGGCATCGAGCGATCTTGAGCCTTCCCCTTCCCCAAAGCCGCAGGGGCGGACCACAAAGAAGCCGCAGGGGCGGACCACGAAGTCTCTTTCACGTACAGATCAACAGATAAGCGCACGCCAGTCGTCTCGCGTATTGCACGGCCATCGGGGCGTATCTGCACGATGTAGCCTGCTGCGAACGTAATCTTCCGCCATTCCCGTCCGTCATCCCAGGAAAAGGTGTGTCGGATTCCCATCGGCCGCGCAACGACCTTTCTCCGATTTCAGGAGGAAGGATGGCGTTCGATCCATCTGACAGTAGAGCATATGGTCGCGCATTCTGGACGGATTCGTCCCGGCAGGATCCTTATCCATCGTCTCGGTCCTCCCTTCCAGGATACCCCGGCATGAACCGATGCTTCCACCCCTTCCTCCCTGGCCGATGATCGTCGCGGGGGGGAGGAGTGACGCTCCAGTCAACGAATCGATCGTCCTACCGGAATGTATCTGAGCCATTCCATCGAGGAGCCTCCATGAACCTGAAGGAGCTGAAAGAGAAGAAGATCAACGAACTGACGCAGCTTGCCAAGGAACTCAACGTCGAGGGAGCGGCGGGGATGCGCAAGCAGGAACTCATCTTCGCCCTGCTTCAGGCCCACACGGAAAAGAACGGCATGATCTTCGGGGAGGGTGTTCTCGAGACCCTTCCCGATGGATTCGGCTTTCTGCGGGCCCCGGATTACAACTACCTCCCCGGTCCGGACGATATCTACATCTCTCCCTCCCAGATCCGGCGTTTCAACCTGCGCACCGGCGATACGATCTCGGGGCAGATCCGGCCGCCCAAGGACACGGAGCGCTACTTCGCGCTCCTGAAGGTCGAGTCGATCAACTTCGAGGATCCAGACGTCGCGCGGGAGAAGATTCTCTTCGACAACCTCACCCCCCTCTATCCCGAGGAGAAGTTCAACCTCGAGTTCCACCCCCAGAACCTCTCCACCCGGGTGATGGATCTCATGACGCCGATCGGCAAGGGACAGCGCGGCCTGATCGTGGCGCCCCCCCGGACCGGAAAGACGATCCTGCTTCAGAACATCGCCAATGCGATCACGGCGAATCACCCCGAGGTGATCCTCATCGTGCTCCTCATCGATGAGCGGCCCGAGGAGGTGACGGACATGCAGCGCTCCGTGCGGGGGGAGGTGATCAGTTCCACCTTCGACGAACCCGCCCAGCGCCACGTCCAGGTCGCCGAGATGGTCATCGAGAAGGCCAAACGGCTCGTCGAACACAAGTATGACGTCGTGATCCTCCTCGACAGCATCACCCGTCTGGCCCGGGCCTACAACACGGTCGTGCCCCCCAGCGGCAAGATCCTCTCCGGCGGGGTCGATTCCAATGCCCTGCACCGTCCCAAACGCTTCTTCGGGGCCGCACGCAACATCGAGGACGGGGGAAGCCTCACGATCATCGCCACCGCGCTCATCGACACGGGGAGCCGGATGGACGAAGTGATCTTCGAAGAGTTCAAGGGGACGGGCAACCTCGAGATCCATCTCGACCGCCGCCTCGTGGAGAAACGACTCTACCCCTCGATCGACATCAACCGCTCCGGCACCCGGAAAGAGGAACTCCTCCTGGCCCCCGACGTCCTCAACCGGATCTGGATCCTGCGCAAGCTCCTCCAGCCCCTCAACCCGATCGACAGCATGGAGTTCCTCCTCGACAAGCTGAGCCGAACGAAGACGAATCAGGAGTTCCTCGACTCGATGAACCAATAGCCTGGGGAGAGGGAATACCTAGCGGCAGCGCGCCGCCATCGGCGCAAGCCCCGGTTTGTAATAGACCCTCCGGCGCGCCGCTGCATAGAGTTCACACGCCTCCTTCCGGCGTCCCCTGTTGAAGTAGAAGTCGAAGAGGAGATAATACCCCGTCAAACTCCAGGGGAGATCCTCGATCGCCTGCCGGTAGCACGCCTCCACGATCGAAGAATAATCGGCACCGGCGTGCGTCTCGAAGTAACGACCCCGCAGGAGGTTGGCCTCACTCATTCCGGGAGATTCGGAGAGGAGACGGTCCGTCTCCCGCAGAAAGGCCGAAGAACCGTTGACGAAGGGATCCTGGAGCAGATCGACGTACCGCACGACGTACTGCGGGCGAATGAGGTGATACTCGAAGCGTTCGATCAGCTTGCGGTGTTCGGGCGTCCGCTTGAGGAAGATGGAGGCGTCGTCGTCGTGGAAGACGAGCGCCCAGCGCTCCTTCGTGAAGAAGGCCAGCGGCTCGGCGGTCTGATGGAGTTCGATCCAGTTGCCGGTGTTCGGCACGATCGCGAAAGTGATCCCGTAACTCTCCACGAGGCGGTCGAACTTCTCCCGGTCCGTGATCGCCTCGATCACGTGTCGGGCCACCCCCGTCTTCTGGTAGGGATGATCCCGTCCATCGATGAGCACCCGGTAGTCGGGGTAGAGGTGCCAGATGAGATAACCGCCGAAGTGATAGGGATGCCAGGGGTTTCCGACGGGCCGGTGCTCCTTGATCCATCGGGTGGCTCCGACCGGAAATCCGGGGTGGACCAGCTCGAACCTTCGCCCCAGCGTCGCCCTGCCCGCGTGGGGGAAGAGGAAGATCGCTGCACTCGACAGCGGAAGGAGGAGGGGGAGAAACGCCGAGGCAGCCGAAATCCTGTGCGCCTTCCCCTTCCCCCGCCCTGGCTTCTCCTCCTTGCGTGCTGCCATCCACGCCCCGATCGCCCCCGCACAGATCGGGAGCGAAACGATCACGAACTGTGCCACGACCCGGCGCCGTTCGAAGGCGAGAAGGAGGAAGAGGAGGTAGAGGAGGAGATCGTCGAGGAAGATCCGCCGTCCCCGCGCGAGGAGGGCAAGGGGCGTAAGGAGGGCAAGGAGACCGAAAGCCCAATAGCCGAATCCCCGTGCCACGTCTCCGAAATCGGAACGCCGCAGCGGGAGCCAATCCGTGTTGAGCACCCGCGTGTTGTCATAGGTGAATGCATCACGGAAGACGGCCACGATATCGGTTCCGAGCGGGGTGAAGAAGGTTACGAGCACCACCCCCCCCAGGAGCCAGGCATTCCGATCGAGCCATTCTCTGCGCACCTCCCCCCGCCGGTACCCTTCGAATGCATCCGTCGCAAGATAGATCCCGATCATCGCCAGGCTCACGAGCGTCATGCCCCCGTGGAGATTGGCGATCAGCAGATGGACCGGGATGAGTCCCCATCGCACCCATGCCCGCCCCCTCCGCTGCATCCCTCTCAGGAGGGAGAGCGTGGCCAGCGCCAGAAAGAAGAGATGCTCAGGCCCCAGGTTGAAACGGGTGAAGAGACCCGCCGCGCCGATGGGCAGGAGGCTCATCGCCACGATCCGGGAGGCGCCGCGCACCCTCGCCGCCAGGTAGAGCAAAACGAGGGTGCCCGTGAGAAGAAGGATTCGTGCCCACACGAGTCCCGCTACCCCCCCCAGGCGGTACACACCGAGGAAGATCATCTGGGAGAGCCACTGGAAGTCGTACCAGGGGATCCCCTCGATCGTGAAGGAAAAGGTATCCCGCCGGGGGAAATGCCCCGTCTCGAGGATTTGGCGGGCAGCGGCCATGTGCCACCAGACGTCGTAGCTGCCCAGCGGCTGGCTGTAGAGCCAGCCGGCCCCCCCCACGATCGAGAGGAGGAGGACCCACCGCCACAACGGCGCCTCCCCCCGAAAGTGATCCCTCACGGACATGGGGCCGGTGATTCGTTCACGTCATCGATGAGCGTAAAATATCCATTGCCGGCTACGTTCGTGTGCTGCTGAAACTCGAGCTGGACCGACAACCCCGCGAAACGGGTGAGATCGATACAGTGATGGCTCCACCCCTCCGGCGCATCGACCGCAGTATCGAGGTTGACGATCGCGGTGGCCACCTGCTCCGACGTGAAGAGGACGCTTCCATCGGTTGCGTTGAGGATCCGGTAGGTCAGGGTCACCGGATTCGGCCGGTTTCCCGTCGTCTCGGAGAGCGCGATGAAGGTCACCGCCGGGAATGCGACCGTAAAGGCGGGAGAGGTGAGGATCCCGACCGAATTCGTCGGCGCAGGCCCGGACGAACGAACATTCGCCGCATAGATCGGGTTCTCGAAGGTGATGTTCTGCGTCGGATTCGCAGACCACTGGGTCCCCTCCTCCACGATTTGCGCGAATCCCCCGTTGACCCCACGGGAAGTCCACGGATCGAGGGCGCCGCTCTCGAAATCCCCGTTCGGAATCGGGTCGGTCGGACAGCCGGGTGCAAGGAGTACCCACACACCCAAGAGACAGCAAAGCCAGACGATCGCCTTCTGTTTCATCCCCGTTCTCCTCACATCTTCCAGCACACGATCGGTACCTCCCGACCGATGCAGCAGAAGTCCCACCTTGAATGAGGAAATTATGCCCCAAGCGCAGGGGGATTGCAAGGGGGAATCAGGGGAATCGTATCTCATTTCCCGGGGATATCGGGGATCCCGTCTTCATGGATTCCGGATGTCACGGAGTTTCGGCGTCATCGTGTCGCGCAATTCGTGGGCTGGAGAACGATCGGGTGGGGTTTCCGGTGAGACGACGCCGTCTCCCTCCATGTATGGTGTTTCTCCCCCTGCGTCACGTTCCCCCAGGAGGTATCGTATGCCACCTTGCGACGCCGGTTCTCTTCGACTTCCCGGTTGCGGCGGCGTTCGGCGAAGGTGAGGGTGACCGCGGCAATGAAGATGTACTTCCCGAAGAACACGATGAGGGGGGGAAGGAGCGAAAGACCCCTCAGACCCGTCGTGATCTCCTGGTATTTGCGGGGAAGAGTATCGAAGAGGGTGGGAGAGAGCGAGAGGAAGGAGAAGAGGAAGACCGCGACGACGAAGGATGCACTCCCGGCAAGGATCACCGATCCTACACGCCCCGCTTTCCCGATCAGGGTGGGGTGCAGGAGGAGGAGCAGCAGCGTGCCGGAGCAGAGATCGATCAGGTGCAGGAGGGTCGAATCGGTATAACCGGCATCCCCGCTCCAGAGCGTGGCAAAGAAGCGCCAGGCAAAGAGGAGGGAGAAGAGGAGGAGGAGGTCGTTGCGGTGCCACGTCTCGAAGGTCCGCTCCGCTTCTCCCTCCCGCCGCTGCCGACGAAGCGCGGCCTCGCGTTTCGCAGCCTCGCGTTTCGCAGCCTCGCGTCGCTTCCGGAAGGCCTGATAAGGGGAGACCCATTCCCGTTTCGGGCTTCCGGGGGGATGCCGGTATGCGGAGCGCTGAAGGATCCGCGCCCGTGCGGCCGCTCTTCCCTTCGGGGGTACGCTCGAGGGTTGCGCAGGAGAAGCGACCTCCTGCCCCTTTCCCCCTTGGGGGGGGGGAGAAGTGCTTCGTCGCCGGGCCTTCTCGTCGTCGCAGGTGCCCCCCTGGGCTTCCGCAAGCTGGGCCGCGATCCGTTCGAGCGCTTCGGCGCGGCTCTGGGCATGGTCTGTGCGCTCCCGCTTCGAGTCCTCCCCTTCTCCGGATGGCGGAGCGGTCGATTCGATGATCCCGTCCGTTTCGAGGAGACGGGCGAGTGCCTGCGCCTTGAGCGTCTCCGTGAGTTCCTGGGTATCGACGAGCCGATCGAGGAGATCTTCCTCCGAAACCTCCGTGCGGCGCTGTTTCGAGGGGGGGACGAAGGTCGGGTCGCGGGGGGGGACGGCCGATTCATCGGTCGTTTCGTGTCGTTCACTTTTCTCGTTCATCAGACTCATCCTTCCCAAGGGCCGGAATGCATCTTCTCCAAGCGACGATGCACGGCATTTCCGGCGGATCGAACGTGCATCGATCGAGGTTCGTACCACTGCCCGCTTCCGGGAGAAAGGGATGGCCTTTCCCACCGGAAGCGCAGAACCTCCCCCCTTGCCGTTGCAGAGGGTATGCCAGCGGGTGGGCTCCCCCGGATGGAAAGGGGGTTCTCCCCGAAAAGAGCGACGTAGCGGGGGATCGAGAGATCGGAGGGGAAACGGGATCCATCCGTTGTGTCATTTTCTCGACGACCGCTCCCTTTCAAATTGTAACGGCGGGGGAAATTTGGTAAAATTCGGGGGAAAGGGTGGAGCGAACAGGTGACGCGAACCGGCACGATCATCGACGGGCGCTACCGGGTGGAACGGCTCCTCGGTACGGGGAGCATCGGGCGGGTCTATCTGGCGTGGGACGAGTTCTACGGCGAACGGGTCGCGGTGAAGGTCTTCGCGCCGCGGGAGGAGACGATCTCCTCGACGATCTTCCTCGACGAGTTCAGAACCCTTGCCGACCTGAATCATCCACACTTCCCGCGGGTATATGACTTCGGATATCTTCGAGCCGAAGGACGCCCCTATTTCACGGTGGAGTACATCGAAGGGGCGGATCTCTTCGCGGCGACCCGTGGTCGGGATCCCTCACGGATCACGCCCCTCGTCGTTCAGCTCTGTCATGCGCTCGAGTATCTCCATGCGCTCGGTCTCCTCCACGGGGATCTCAAACCGGGAAACATTCTCGTCACCCGCATCGGGGGGGGGGAACTCGTCAAGGTCGTCGATATGAGCGCCACGGGGGAGGGACGGGCCACCGGGACCTTTCCCTATCTCGCGCCCGAAGTGTTGAAGGGAGGCAACAACAGCGTCGCCTCCGATCTCTACGCGCTCGGGGTCACGCTCTACCAGGTCTATACCGGTGTTTTGCCCCATCCGGTGGGGGAGGATATCGCTCCCCTCCCCATCCCTGGCGGACCCCCGCTGCCGGCAAGGCACCAGAACCCGGAGATTCCGGAGGAGATCGATCGGCTCCTGGGTCGGCTCCTCGATCCTGATCCCGAACGAAGACCGCAGCGGATCACGGAGGTCGTCCATCTCCTCTCTCCCCAGCGTTCCAGGCATCGACCCGTGGCGGGGTTGGGGCGGCTCGTGGGGCGGGAGGGGGAACGCCTGGCCCTCGCCGAGATCCGGGGGGGAGGATCGTCGTGCCCCCCCCCGGTCCTCACCCTCCTCGTGGGGGAGACGGGCATCGGAAAGAGCCGTCTCCTTCAGGCGTTCAAGAACGAGGTTCAGATCGAGGGCGCGCTCGTCTTTTCGGTACGCTGTGCCGATGCCGGGCCCTTCTCCCCCTTCCGCTCCCTCCTTCGGCAGATGTTGACGATGCTCGAGCCGGCGGTGCGATCGGCGTTGAAGGCACTGGTCGCCCCCCTCACCACCCTCGATGGAAGTTTTCGGCTCTTCCCCGAATATGCGGAACTTTCTGCCGGAGGGGAGATCGTCTCCGAAGCCCAACGTTTCGAGCAGATCTTGCGGCTCTTCACCCGCTGCATGGCGGAACTCTCCCCACTCGTCCTCTTCGATGATTTGCACGAAGCCGACCGGGAGAGCCTCGAATGTATGGACTACCTCATCCGGAATTTCTCGATTCCCTCCGGGATGCTGCTGGCCGCCACCCTTCCCCCCCGGGAGTCGGGGGAAGCATGGATCGAGGCGTTCCTGCAACGGCCAGGGGTGAGGGCCATCGAACTGGGCTCCCTCCCAGAAACGGCGCAAAAGGCGCTGCTCGATTCGATCCTTCCCGGCCTCCCGGAGGAGGAGAGAACCCGAATCATTCGACGTAGTGGGGGGAATCCCCTCTTCCTCCAGGAAGACGTCTACCATCTCGTCGAGCGGGGGATCCTCCGGTACGCGCCAACGCAGGATGGAACGGAAGGGGGATGGGTCTGCGACGGTGCAGCGCTCGAAGGGGAAGAGGGCGCTTCGATACCGGCCCGGATCACAAAACGGCTCGAGGAGCGGCTCCTTGGCCTCGCTCCCGGAGAGATCGAAATCCTCTGGAAACTCGCTGCGACTCGACGCCCCCTTCCCCTCTCCTTCCTGATCGAACGCGAAGGAGAGGGGGGGGAGGATCCGATCGCCGACGTCGTCTCCCTGCGCGAAAAGGGACTCATCGAAGAGGAGGAGCGTCGCTACGTTCTGGCCTTCCCCCGGCTTCGTCCCCTCCTCTACGAGCGAATCCCCCCTTCCCGTCGTCCCCTCCTCCACCAGCGGATTCTGGCCTTCCTCCTGGGGGAAGGGGAGGACGATCCGGAGAGGATCGCCGAACAGGCGCTCCTTGCGCAGCGCCACGAGGCGGGGATCGCATGGAGCATTACCGCGCTCGAACGGTTGCTGTCGGGGGGGGCGTGGGCCCGGGCGGCCCACTTCGGGCGGCACATCGCGGAGATCTGCGACCGTAGCGGCTGCCCTCTCCCCGGCCGGCTGCGTCACCTGTGGGGAGAGGCGCACCTCAAGAGTGGAAACCCGAGGGAGGCGCTCGAGATCCTCGAGGGGGCCCTCGAAACGGAGTCCGACCTCTCCGCTCGCTGCGGGATCGAGATCTCGATGGGAGAAGCCTTGTTGCGTCTTGGGGAGCACGACCGGGCCGCGGCGATCCTCGAATCGGCGCAGGCCAACGCCCGGAAACGCGACGATCAGGAGGCGCTCTGCCGCATCCTCTGGGTTCTCGGACGGATCCGGATCCTCCAGGGGGACTACGCCGGTGCGATCCGCGCTGGGGAGGAAGCGCTTCACCTAGCCCCCCCCACGGGGCTTCTGCCCCGTATCGAGGATGTCCTGGGCCTCTCCCATTTCTATCTCGGTCACTACGATACGGCCGAGACCTACTACCGGCAGGGGTTGCGCCATGCCAGGGGGGATCGCCATCTGCATGCCCGGATGCTCAACAGCCTCGGGATGCTCTTGCAACGGCGTGGTCGCTACGACGCCGCGGTCGAGGCCTACCGCGGTTCCTTCGCCATCGCCCACGAACTGGGGGATCTTCACGGTGCCGCGACCTATGCGATGAACCTTGGCACGATCGCCCATGAGCGCAGTGCCTACGGCGAGGCGATCCGTTACTACGAGCAGGCGTTTCGGCTGGCCGAACGAATCGCGGACGACCAGATTCTCCTGCGGGTATCGAGCAATCTGGGGAACATCCACCTCACGTTGGGACGGCTGGCGCAGGCGCGCCGGTATCTCGACCGTTCCCTCGAACTCTGTTGCCGGCATCGGATGGAACTCGTCACCGGCTACAACCATCTCCTCCTCGGGGCCGTGGGGATCCATGCCGGGCAGCGAGGGGAAGCCGCGGCCCACCTGACTCGGGCCCTCGCGCTCTTCGGAAGACTCCAGAGCCGTCATGAACTCTGCCGGACGAATCTGCGTCTGGCGGAGTCGGCCCTTGCCGGCGACGATCTCTCCGAAGCCCGCTTCTACCTCGATATCGCCGGTGATCTCGCCTCGGAACTCGAGAGCCTCGATCTCGAGATCGAGTGGCGCGTCCTCCTCGGAGAGGTCTTCCGGCGGGGGGGGGATCTGGCAAGCGCCTGGCAAACCCTCGAACCAGCCCGCCGGAGGTCGAGAGAGATCGACCGTCCCGAACTCCTCTGGGATCTTCATCTCCTCCTGGCGCGTCTGGCCCTCCAGGGGGGAGACGACGAATCGGCGCTCGAACACTTCCATGCCGTCGTCGAACTCCAGCGCCGGGTGATCGAGCAGATCCCACAGGAATTCCGGAGAGATTTCATGAAGATGAAAGGTTACGACCAGCTCCTGGCGGATATGGAGGAGCTTCGCCGAAGGATGGCGGGGGAAGGCACCCCTCCCCCTTCCGTTCCCCCGCAAGAAGACGCCGGGGACAAACGGCTCCGCCATCTCCTCGAGATCAACAAATCGCTCAACTCCCAGCACGATCTCTCCCACCTGCTCGAGTTCATCATGGATACGGCGATCGAACTGACCCATGCGGAACGGGGCTTTCTCATCCTGCTGGAGGGGGAGGAGATGAAGGTCCGTGTTGCCCGCAACATCGATCGGGAGAACATCCACAAGTCGAAGTTCAAGGTGAGCCATTCGATCGCCAAGGAGGTCGTGGAGCGAGGGGAGGCGATCATCGCCATCGATGCGCGCAACGACGAACGCTTCGCCGGGTACCTCAGCGTGCACGACCTCAAGCTCCGCTCGATCCTCTGCGTTCCCCTCAAGGTCTCTGGGGCCACGATCGGTACGATCTACCTCGACAACCGCTTCCAGGGGGGCTCCTTCACGCCGCAGGACCTCGAGTTGCTCCACGCCTTCGGTGACCAGGCGGCCATTGCCATCGAGAAGGCCCGACTCATCGAGGAGAACATCGCCAAGCAGCGGGAGTTGGAACGTTCCTACCGGCGGATCGAGGAACTCAACCGTTCCCTGGAGGACCGGCTCGAACGCCAGAGCGAGCAGCTCGAGGTCGTCACGGAACTCCTCCAGCGCAACCGTGCCGACATGGAGACGAAGTACAACTACGCGAACATCATCGGCCGAAGCGACGCGATGCAGCGTGTCTTCCAGTTGCTCGACCGGGTCGTGGAGAGCGAGGTGCCGGTGCTCATCCAGGGGGAATCGGGGACGGGGAAGGATCTGGTGGCCCGTGCGATCCACTTCAACGGTCCTCGCAAGGCCCACCCCTTCGTGAGCGAGAACTGCGCAGCCATCCCCGAGACCCTGCTCGAGGCCGCGCTCTTCGGCCATGTCAAGGGGGCCTTCACCGGCGCGGTCCGGGAGAAGCGGGGCCTCTTCGAGCTTGCGCACCGGGGGACGATCTTCCTCGACGAGATCGGCGACATGAGCCTCAACATGCAGGCCAAGCTCCTTCGCGTCATCGAGGAACAGGCCTTCCGGCGGGTGGGGGGGAAGGATCTCATCCGGGTCGATGTGCGCCTCATCTCCGCCACGAACCGAAACCTCCGCAGGCTCATCGAGGAGGGGCGTTTTCGCGAGGATCTTTTCTACCGTCTCGATGTCGTCACGATCGAGCTTCCCCCCCTGCGGGAGCGACGGGAGGACATCCCGCTCCTCATCGAACATTTTCTCGAACGCAAGCGCCAGAAGATGCCGGGCAAGAAGATCGAGATCGATCCGGCGGCGCGCCGCCTCCTCCTTGCCTACGACTGGCCGGGCAACGTGCGGGAACTCGAGCATGAGATCGAGCGGATCGTCGTCCTGTGCGATGGCCGGGTCACGATCGAGGATATCTCTCCGGCCATTCGCGCCGGCACCCGGCCGGTCCGGGAGGAGGATCCCCTCGCTTTCCCCCTTCACCAGCCCAAACCCCTCAAGGAGATCGTGGAGCGTTACGAAAAGCGCGTGATCGAACAGATCCTCGAGGAGGTCGCCGGCAACAAGGTCCGTGCCGCAAAATTGCTCGGGATCGGCCGGCGGACGCTCTACGAGAAGCTCGACCGATATGGCCTGAAGTGAGGCGGCGCCGATCGGGCGGTTCCCCGAGAGGCCAGGGAGAGACGCCGGAGAGCCTTCCATCGGATCGTCGTCGATCGGGAAGACCGGGGGAGGAACGGAGGATGGAACGGATTGCAGCCGTGCTCTTCGACATGGACGGCACCCTCGTCGATTCGCGGGAATTGGCGGTCCGGTCGGCCCAGGCGGGCGTGCGTCGTTTCTTTGCCGCCAGGGGGCTCCCCCCCCGGATTCCCTCCCCGCAACGGATCCTTTCCCTCATTGGCGCCCCTTCCCCCGATTACTTCCGGGGACTCGTTCCGGAGGAATTCGCCGCGGCGGCATCCCTCGTGCGGGCGTTCGTCGTCGAAGAAGAGCGGGCATTGATGGCGGCGGGATGTTGCAGGCTCTTTACCGGTGTTCGGGAACTATTGTCCGATCTTTGCTCGGCTGGCATCGCACTCGGACTCGTCACGAACTGCGGTCGTCCCTACCTCGAAGCCGTCCTCGAGACGTTGCGCATCGGTGACTTTTTCGACACGGTCCACTGCATCGGCGACATCGAAGGGGGCTCGAAGATCGATCTCGTGGCGCTGGCGCTGGCGCGGCTCTCCCCCGTGGTTGCCCGGGAGGTCGTCCTCGTCGGGGATCGAGGCTTCGATATCGCTGCGGCCCGCCATCACGGCCTCCGCTGTGTGGGGTGCCTCTACGGCTACGGTTCCGCCGAGGAGCTGAGCGGCGCGGACGCCACGGTCACCGACCTTCGCGCGCTTCGCCCCCTTCTTGGGCTTTCTTCCACCCTCTGAGCGTCCACCGTGAGGGAAAGGCTCGACCCGCAGCCCTTGGACCCCGACGCCTGCGGTGCCGTGACGGGGATCTCCCGCACCATGAGACGATCGCTTCGCACCCCCCTCTGCGATCTCAGGAAGGAAGCGCCCCGGGTCTCGGTGCGGGGGCGTCCGCAGGAGTGCCTTCCGTCGTGGGGGAACGCTTCGTATGCCAGGGACGGAAGCTCAGGAGGAAGCGGGGGAGCGTGCGAAGGGGGAAGTGAAGCGTTGCCTCCCCCACCTTCACCCCGTCCTCGAAGAGTTCCCCGCGCAGCGTCGTCATCGTTCGCAGCAACCGGAGATAACGGACATCCTTCCGTCCGTAGAAACGGCAGGTCTTCCCCTTGTCTCCGGTGAAGGTCAGGGCATAGACCAGCTTGCGCCCGAAGGGAAGGGCGATGAGGAGCGTTCCCTTGCACGCCCTTCCCTCCGCGATCCCGGGGATCTCCACGATCCCCTCGAGGCGAAGGGGTTTGCCGAAAAGCTCATCGAGCACATTGTCACAACGCGCGGCCACCCGGAAGGTAAAGGGGCGCTTCGTACCTGCCCATTCGAGATGACCCGTCATCGTCTCCAGGAATTCGTACTTCATCGTGCATTCCTCACACCTTCATCTGGCGTTTCGCCGGGTTCGAGCCGATGGTGCGCAGGGAGCCACCCCGCGCGTTCGTACCAGCGGAGCGTATCGAGCCAGCCGGAACGAAAGTCGGGGTATTTCAGGGAGAATCCGGTCCCCTTGATCTTCGCGTTGTCGAAGATCGTGTCTTCGTAGGCGAAATCGAGCGCCTCCCGATCGATCCAGAGCCGGAGCCCCGCTTCGAGCCGGTGGCGGCGGCGATACCCCTCCCAGAGGCTACCGAGGAGGGCGTTGACCGTCTGGAAGACGATGGGGGGACTCGAGAGGGGTTTGAGCCATCGGATCCCCCGGCGAGGATAGGGAATCGTGATCGGAAGGAACGATACGCCGCCCAGTTCCAGGGCCTCCGTGACGAGGTCGCCGATCGGCCGGACGTCGTCGTTGGCCACGTTGAAGGCTTCCCCGTGGGGTTGCGGGTTCTCGAGGAGGTGGACCGCGGCGCGCGCCACATCCTCGGCATGCACCAGGTTCGTGCGGGGACCTCCGGAGAGTCGGACCGCATACCCCCCCACCGCCTCGAGGAGGGGCGCCAGCGTGGCCAGCGGCGCCAGGAGCACCCGACCCTTGGGTCCGAAGATCAGGGCGGGACGCACGATGTTCACCCGCGGTCCCGTCGCCGGCCGGCTCCGAAGATCGTCCTCCGAGAGGATCTTCGTGCGGATGTAGTCGTTCGCCTCGTAGAAGGGATCCGTCTCCTTGTGGGGATGGGGGCCCGCCGCATACGCGGAACCGGTGCCGAAGTGGATGAAGACGGAGAGATGATCCTTTCCGGCCTCGTAGAGATCGCGGACCGCATCGAGATTGATCGGTGCGAGTTCCTCGAAAGTCTTGGCAATATCGACGCAGGCGGCGGTGTGGACGACGGCGTCCATCCCCGCCACTGCGCTTCGCGCCGTGGCTCGATCGGTGAGATCCCCTTCCACGATCTCCACACGATCCTCCGGCCACTCCTCGAAGTCCGCGCCGGGCCGGTCGAGCGCCCGGACCCGATACCCCCGTTCGAGGAGTTCCCCCACCACGAGGTGTCCCACACACCCGGCAGCGCCGGTGACGAGTACGTGCCGAATCTTCCCTTTCTTCATGAAATCCTCCTCTGCGGGCCATAACGTGGCATCTCATCCCGTTACGGCCATGTAGCGTTCCACCGCGGCCGCCGCGGCAGCAGGGTCCTGCCCTTGCAGGGCCTGAACGATCGCTTCCTGGGCCGTGGCAACCCGCTGCGGCGTTTCATAGAGGGGGCGAAACGCCTCCCGGTGGAGGAAGTAGACCCGACGAATCGCGTTCATCACGAGGAGGAAGACCCGGTTTCCGGCCGCGCGGGAAAGCGCGTAGAAGAACTCGAAATCGAGCCGCTGGATCTCGTCACGATCCTCTCCGGCGGCCAGGGTCGCCCGATACAACGCCGAGAGCCGGTCGAGATCCTCCTGCGTCCGACGAGTCGCGGCCAGCCGCGCGATCTGCGTGCAGAAGAAGCGCCGCGCTTCGAGGATCTCCCCGAGGAGTTCGAGATCGATCTCCCCATGCCGGAAGACGAGGTAGGGGAGCAGATCGAGCCCTCCCCACCGCCAGAAATCGGTCACCCGCGCTCCCCCCCCCTGCTGCACCTTCACGAGCCCCGACTCCTCCAGGATCTTGAGCGCCTCCCGCACCGTCCCCCGGTTCACCCCGAACTGCTCCGCCAGCTCCCGCTCCGAGGGCAACCGCTCCTCCACCCCGAACTTCCCGCTCAGGATCGTCTGCCGGATCTTCTCGAGAATCTGGTCCGAAGCCCGCATCTTCTTGATCGCCGAAAACAACGCCTTCGCCTCCATTGGTTCGATGGTCGGGTGGTCCAACCATCCGACCGATAGGATACCCGACGTCCTCAGAAAGTCAAGTCTCCCTTTGCTCACGATCACACGATGCTTGCATAATGCGAGGCGATTTGATAGAAGATCGGAAACGAGGAACCAGGAAGATCGGGGATGGATGAGAAGAGCGAAGCCCGTCTGCGCCATCATTTCCGGGAGGGGCTGAAATCGATGAAGGCGGCCCGCTATGCCGAGGCGATGAAGCAATGGGGAGCGGTACTCCGGCTCGATCCGCAGCGACATACCCTCTACGGCCAGAAAGCGGCCGCGCTCATTGCGCTCGTCCAGGAAAAGGGGGGGGAGGAGGGAAGGCGCAGGCCCGAAATCGGGGATGCACCGAAAGGGGGGAAGGAAGAGGGGAGTGGACAGGAAGCGTCCATCCCCCTGCAAGGGGATGGGGAGACCACGCATCCCCGGGTGAATCCGATGGCCGAGGAGGAGGAGGGCTCGGGGGAGATCACCCAGGAAGCCCGCCACCCCAGTCGCCGGAGCGACCGCTTCCTCGACATCTTTCGTCTCGATGCCGGTATCCGGATCGCCGGACGCTACGAAGTCGTCGAACCCCTCGGCAAGGGGGGAACGGCCGTGGTGTACCGTGCCCGGGATCTCGAACTCTTCGCGGAGGACCTCGCGATCAAGATCCTCGACGTCGATCCGAACGATCCCGACCGGGAGGAGACGGTCGCCCGCTTCAAACGGGAGATCGCGCTTGCGCGCCAGGTCAACCATCCCAACGTCATCCGGATCTTCGATTACGGGGTCTTCCAGGAATACCCCTATTTTACGATGGAGTTCGTCCGGGGCAAGACGCTTCGGCAGATCGTACGGCGTCGGGGTCCGCTCCCCCTCCCGCGAGCGTTGCCCATCATGAAGGCGCTCTGCGAGGCGCTCGAGGCTGTGCATCTGCGGGGGATCATCCATCGCGACATCAAGCCGCAGAACATCATCGTGACCGAGACGGGGGGAGTCAAGCTCGTCGATTTCGGGATCTCCAAGCCGCTCGACAATGCGGATCTCGATATCACGGGGGAGCCCAAGGGCTTCGGAACCCCCCTCTTCATGTCACCGGAGCAGTTGTACCGGGCTCCTCTCGACTTCCGTTCCGACATCTACTCGTTGGGGGTGAGTTTCTACTACGTGTTGACGGGAACGTTCCCCTTCGGAACGGAAGAGAACTGCATCCGGGAGGCGCTCACGAGCCACCCGTCCCCTCCCTCGCTCCATGAAGCGTCCCTCGGCGCCGAGGTCGATGCCGTGATCCTCAAAGCGATCGAACGGAAAAAGGAGAATCGCTATCGCGACATGACCGAGTTCCGGTATGCGATCGAATCCCTGGAAAAGCATGAAGGGCCAAAGAAGAAATCACCCTGGTTTCTCCGGTGGTTCCGGAGGAGATAGCGAGGAAGCGGGCGATTCGGCTCGAGGGGAGACAGGTGCCATGGAAGAGACGAGTGGACGGATCCTGATCGTGGACGACGATCCCGGAAACCGCGAGATCCTCCTGCGGCGCCTGAAGCGACGCGGCTACGAGGTCACCACGGCGGCGAGGGGGGAGGAAGCGCTTGCCTTGCTGGCGAGCCACGAGTTCGATCTTCTCCTCCTCGATGTCGTGATGCCCGATCTTTCCGGCCTCGAACTCCTCACCCGCATTCGGGAGACGCATGATCCCTTCACCCTGCCGGTCATCATGGTCACCGGCCAGGTCAAGAGCGCGGACATCGTCCAGGCACTCGAGCTGGGTGCCAACGACTACATCACGAAGCCGGTGGCGTTCTCCGTGGCCCTGGCCCGCATCCGCACGCAGCTCACCCTCAAGCGGACCCATGAGCAGTTGCAGCATCTGGCCGCCTACGATCCCCTCACCGAGTTGATGAACCGCCGGACCTTCATGAACTGCCTGGAGCAGGAGATCGTCCGGGCCAGGCGCCACCGCTTCCAACTCGCGCTTCTCCTCCTCGACATCGATTTCTTCAAGAAGGTCAACGACCACCATGGCCACCTCGCCGGGGACGAGGTCCTCCGAAGGGTGGGCGAGGTGATCCAAGGGACACTGCGTCGCAGCGACCTGGCGGGTCGGTTCGGCGGGGAGGAGTTCTGTGTCTGCATGCCGAATACCACCCTCTCGGAGGCGAAGATCGCTGCGGAGCGCCTCCGCGAGGCGATCGCCCGTCTCACCTTCTACGCCGACGACGAATCCCCCTTCCACGTCACCTGCAGCATCGGCATCGCCGCATACGACGAAGGGATCTCCAAACGGGACGAGCTGATCCAACGGGCGGACGAAGCCCTCTACCGCGCCAAGGGAGGCGGGAGGAACCGGGTCGAGATCGGTGGCCTTCCCCCGCAAACGAGTGAGGCATCTTGAAGGATACCCATCCCATGGGCTTGCCTAAATGGCGTCGATCCCGCATAATGAAGCGTGCAGGAGAGATACGAAAGGCAACCGTACAAAGGAGGTAGCCTGCGATGTTGAAGCGAATCATCCGTTCCCGGGAGAGGAAGAGACGAAGCCCCACGCCGCATCCGATCCACGTCCGCAAGATCGATTTCGAGTTCCCCGAAGAGATCGAGAAGTACTGGTTCGGCGGGAGTGCGGTAAAGACGCACGTCTTCAACACGATCACCCTCCTCTTTCCCGAGGGGGAGCAGTACTTCATCCGTTCCGTGAACCGGTTCCGGGATCGCATCGAGGATCCCGCCCTCCAGGAGGCGATCCGGGGGTTCATGCAGCAGGAGATGCAGCACTCGATGCAGCACAAGAAGTACTGGCACAACCTCGAGGTCCAGGGATACCACTACGACCGCTTCCTGGCCCTCTTCCGCTTCTTCCTCGAAAGGGTCGTGGAGGCCCGTTGCGGCGACAGCCTCAACCTGGCGATCACGGCGGCGCTGGAGCACTGTACTGCGGTGCTCGCCCAGATCTACCTCGAAGAGGAGGAGGCCACGGCCGAGGCCCAGGAAGCGCTGCGAAAGCTCTTTGCCTGGCATTCGATCGAGGAGATCGAACACAAAGGGGTCGCCTACGACGTCTTGCAGGAGGTCGATGACCGCTATCTGCTACGGGTGGCCGGGATGCTCATTGGATTCTACACGCTCGTCTTCTTCACTTTCCTCGGCACCGGAATGTTTCTCGTGCAAGACCGCACCCTCCTTCGCGGGAAGGTGCTCCGGGAACTGGCCGGTTTCTTCTTCACGAAGGAGAAGATCTTCAACCGCACCTTCTGGGCGCTGGGCAAGTACCTGCGTCCCGATTTCCACCCATGGGCGGAGGACAACCGCCACCTCGTGGATCGGGCCCTGCAGACGACCCTTGCCGCCACCGCGTAGGGGCTTCGATCGGGAAATGGGGCGACCGCATATTCGCAGGGTCGATGCTCCGCTCCCTCGGGGCAACGGGGAGTGACGGCGGGGTGAGGACGTCCCCCGATCGTGGGGAGGGCGTCGGCTTCGGAAAACGAGGAGTTCAGCTTTGGATCGAGGAAAGGGGCAGCTCCGCTGCGAGGCGCAGAAGGGATCTCTGCTCGAGGAAGAAGGATGGGTCGATTGTTCCTCCCCGCCGGTTCACCCTTTGCGTCACGATCTTCACCCCCATCTCGAAGCGCTCGCCGCCTTTCGCACACGGGAGCGTCTGCTTGCCTCTCCCCTCTACCAGGAGATCCGGGGCCGGATCGAGGCCACGCTGGCTTCGCTCGAATGGGGGAGGGGACGCAAGCTCCTTCCCTCCCGCAACCGGGGGTTCGTGCGGGCGCTCTTCTGGAACATCGAACGGGGGAAGGCGTTTTGTGCGATCCGCAACCTCCTCCTGCACCATCCCCTCCTCTCGCGGGTGGATCTCCTCCTCTTGAACGAGGTGGACCTTGGGATGGGGCGCAGTGGCAACCGGAACGTGGCCGCCGCGCTGGCCGATGCGCTCGGGATGTACTACTGCTTCGTCCCTTCCTTCTTCGTCCTCTGTCCGGGGGAGGTCGGGGAGCGGGATCATGGGCTGCCCAACGAGGAGGCGTTGTACGGCGATGCGATCCTGAGCCGTTTTCCGATTCTGGGGGCGCGCAACGTGTCGCTCCCCCGGATCCGGGACTACTTCGAGACCGCGGAACCGCGAATCGGTCATCAGCGGGGCGTCATCGTACGGATCCTCCTCCCCGATGGTCCGATCGACGTGGCGACGACGCATCTGGAGATCTTTGCCTCCTCCATGGAGCGGGCACGCCAGCTGCACGTACTCCTCGAGCAGCTCGAAGCGCTGCGCTGCGATCGAAAGCTCGTGGGGGGGGACTTCAATACCTGCACCTACAACCTCAAGAACAAATTCCTGCTCGCCTGGAGCCTCCTCCACAAGTTCCTCCGCCTCGGCATCGAGGGGACGATCGCCCACTACATGACACCGGAGCGGATCTTCGAGCGTCCCGTCTTCGAGGTCCTCGAGCGGTTCGGATACGAGGTCGATCGGTACAACGACCGGAGCAAGGGGACCTGCTATTACGACATGACCGATCCGGTCGTGCTCGAGAAATCACGGATGCACGTCCCCGACTTCGTGCTGCGGTGGCTGGCGAAGAAGCTCGAACCGTGGGGGGGAGTGGTCCAGAACCGGATCGACTGGTTCGCCGCCCGCGGGGTCGAGCCTGCGGCGCCCAGCGGGGAAGCGCTCTCCCCCCAGGTGATCGAGCGCCCCACCTGGCAGGGGCGGCGAGCCTCCGACCACAACCCCCTCCTCCTCGATCTGGCGGTCGGAGGGTGAGCGGAGGGGCATGAAACGAGGGACAAGGAAGTCATGACCGATCGTTCCCGTCCGAAGCGCCTCGAGCGGGCCCTGGGGTTGCTCGATGTCTATGCCCTGGCTACCGGTGCGACGTTGAGTTCCGGGTTCTTCCTCTTGCCGGGCATTGCGGCGGCGGAGGCAGGCCCTGCGATGATCCTCTGCTATGCGCTGGCCGTGATTCCGCTCATCCCGGCGACCTTGAGCAAGATCGAGCTGGCCACTGCGATGCCTCGGGCGGGGGGGGCCTACTTCTTCCTCGACCGGAGCATGGGTCCGCTGATGGGCACGATCGGAGGGATCGGCACCTGGCTTGCGCTCATCCTCAAGAGTGCCTTTGCGCTGATCGGGATGGGAGCCTACATCGGGCTCTTTTTTCCGAAAGTGCCGGTGGTACCGCTTGCGATCTTCTTCGCCGTCGTTTTCGGTCTCCTCAATCTGCGGGGGAGCAAGGAATCGGGGGCAGCGCAGGTCCTCCTCCTCTTCGGACTCTTTGCGATCCTGGGCTGGTTCTTTTCTCTGGGCATCTTTCGGATCGAACCGGCCCACTACGCCGGCTTCTTCGACAGAGGCTTCGACGCGATCCTGCGCACGACCGGTCTCGTGTACGTGAGCTATGTCGGGGTCACGAAGGTGATCAGCGTCTCGGAGGAGATCAAGAATCCGGAGCGGAATCTGCCGCTCGGCGTGATTCTCTCCGTGGTCACGGCGGTGTTCGTCTATATTCTGGGCACGAGCGTTCTCGTGGGAATTCTGGCCCCAGCAAAGCTCTACGGCAGCCTCACGCCGTGGGCGGCAGCCGCGGAGGCGGTTTCCGGAAGGGTGGGGAAGATTCTCCTCTCGATCGCGGCGCTCTTTGCCTTCTCCTCCGTGGCGAACGCGGGGGTGCTCAGTTCCTCGCGCTATCCCTTGGCGATGAGCCGGGATCACCTCCTGCCCCCGCGCTGGCGTCGGTGCAACGCCCGCGGTGTTCCCGCCAACAGCATCCTCCTTTCCGTGGGGACGATCATCGTTCTGCTCCTCTTCTTCGATGCCACGAAGATCGCCAAGCTGGCCAGTTCCTTCCAGCTCATCCTCTTTGCGCTCCAATGCGTTGCGGTGATCGTGATGCGGGAGAGTGGGCTCGCGTCGTACGATCCGGGGTTCCGATCGCCGCTCTATCCCTGGATGCAGATCGTCGGGATGCTGGCCCCCTTCTTTCTGATCGTGCAGATGGGATGGATCCCCATGCTCTTCAGTCTGGGTCTCTTCGGCGTGGGGACGGCCTGGTACTTTTCCTATGCTCGTTCCCGGGTGATTCGCGATGGGGCGATCTACCACATCTTCGAGCGGCTCGGCCGGCAGCGCTACGAAGGACTCGATCTCGAGTTGCGCACGATCCTCAAGGAGAAGGGACTGCGCAAGGAGGACCCCTTCGACAGGGTGATCGCCGAGGCCACGGTGATCGATGTCGAGGGGGAGGCGTCCTTCGAGCAGATCGTCGAGCAAGCCTCCCAGGCGTTGGCCCTCCGGCTTTCCGTTCCCGCGGAGACGATCTACAAGGGGTTCATGGAGGGGAGCCGGGTGGGGGCCACCCCCGTGGAGGCGGGGTGTGCACTTCCCCACCTGCGGCTTCCCGGGATCGAACAACCCGAGATCGTCCTCGTTCGGGCCGTCGATGGGATCGAGGTCGAGATCCTCAACGAGTTCTGGGGGGATCACTCCCCGAATCAGTCGATCTACGCCTTCTTCTTCCTCGTCAGCCCCGAGGAGAATCCGGGGCAGCACCTCCGCTTCCTGGCCCAGATCGCAGAACGGGCCGATGACGAAGGCTTCATCGATGAGTGGCGTTCGGCACCCGACGAACAGGAACTCAAGGAGATCCTCCTGCGCAACGAGCGCTATCTCTCCCTCGTCCTGCGCCACGGCACGAGGACCGAAGGATGGATCGATCGGAAGGTCCGCGACATTCCCCTCCCCGATGGGTGCCTCGTGGCCATCATCCACCGCAATCGGCAGATCCTCGTTCCGCGCGGCGACACCCGTCTGCAGGAGGGGGATCGCCTCACGGTGATCGGCGAGGTTCCCGGTATCCGGAAACTCCGAACCGACCTCACCGACCTCGAATCGGAAGAATGAGCCTCAGTTCCCCGGAAAGAGGTGGTAGAGCATCACGTAGATCACCACCCCGGTGATCGAAACATAAAACCAGACCGGAAAGGTGATCCGGGCGAGTTTCCGGTGGGCCTCGAATCGCCCCTGACGGGCGCGAAGGAGGGTCAGTGGAACGAGGGGGACGATCGCTGCTGCACAAAGGATGTGGGTCAGGAGGATCGTGTAGTAGAGAGGACGAACCCCCCCCGTGCCCGGAAAGGGCTTCGAGCCGGCCTCGGCGTGGTAGACGACGTAGGAGAGGAGGAAGAGCGCCGAGACGATCGTGGCGGCGATCATGCACCGCCGGTGGGCCTCCCTCGCCCCCCGGCGGATGAAGAAGAATCCGCTCAGGAGCAGAAGGGTCGCCGTGGCGTTCAACGTGGCGTTCAGCGTGGGGAGATCGGCGGCCGTCATCGCCCTTCCCCGGCGAGACGCCCGATATCCGCGATCACCCGCTCCGGGACGTCGGCTTCAGTGCTGTCGTAGTAGCGCCGGATCCTTCCCCGTTGATCGACGAGGACGAAACGGTTGCTGTGGAGGAAGGCGGTGGCGATATTCTCCGTCGTATCGTCCTTTTCGACACCGAGCTTGAAGCCTTTCCGGGCCAGCGCATAGATCGCTCCCTTCTCCCCCGTGAGGAAGCGCCAGCGTTCGGGATCGGCCCCGTACTGTCGGGCGTAGCGGGCCAGAACCTCGGGTGTGTCGTGGATCGGATCGACGGAGAAGGAAACGAGGCGAAAGTCGGGAATCCCCTTCGACATCTCCGCGATCTGTGCCATCCTGGCGGTCATGATCGGGCAGGAGGAGGCGCAGCGGGTGAAGATGAAGGCGCAGAGCCAGGTCTTTCCCGAAAGGTCGGCCAGGCGGACCTCCCGTCCCAGTTGATCGGTGAAGGTGGCATCGAGGTCGGGGAGGCTGCCCATGATCGGGAGGGCCGGGGTACCGCCGCCCGACCTGCGTTGCGTGAAGTGGTAGAAGAGGATCGAAAAAGCGAGGGCACAGAGGGTGAAGCCGACCAAGCCTCCAATGATGATCTTCGGGCCTTTCATCCGCTTTCCTCCGTGAGAGAGGCCGGCCAGGGGGGGATCAACCGATCTCTCCGCCGGGACTTGCGGCCATGATGCTGGAGATCGTGAAGGTGACGAGGCAAAATGCAATGGAGAGTCCAAGTGACAGGGCAAGGGATGGGGATTTCGCTCCGAAACCACCCCCCGGATGAAACCCCCGGCGAATGAGTTCGACGCTGTAGGTGAGCGGGTTGAGCCGCATGATCCAGGCGATCCATGCGGGGGTCTTCTCCGTGATCGGGAAGACCGCTCCCGACAGAAGCCACATCGGAAAGAGGAAGAGGTTCATGATCGCATGAAATCCCTGAACCGACGTCATCCGCCACGCCATGAGGAAACCGAGGCCCGTCAGCCCGAAGGCCACGAGGAAGAGCGCCAGGACCGTAAAGAGGACCGAGCCGGCCGTCAGGTGGAGCCCCGCGGTCGGCGCCAGAACGAGAAAGACGAGCCCCTGCACCACGGCGATCAGGGTTCCCCCGAGGAACTTGCCCAGCACGAGCGCGGAGCGGTCGATCGGCGCAACGAGCACGGCCTGCAGAAACCCCTCCTTGCGGTCCTCGATGATCGAGATCGTCGAAAAAATCGCGGTGAAGAGGACGACGAGCGCCACCACACCGGGGAGGAAGTAGGCCAGGTAGGAGAGATCGCTCCCCGCTTCGCCCATCTGGAAGGTGGGGCCGACACCGGCGCCGATGAGCACCCAGAAGACGAGGGGGGAACCGATCGCGCCGATCACCCGGTTGGGCTGGCGGAAGAAGCGGACGAGTTCTCTGCGGCAGAGCGTGAACGCAGGCAGCCAGAACGTCTCTTTCATCTCATGCCTCCCCTTCTGCGTTCTCCCAGAAGAGATGTCCCGTCTTCTCCATGAAGACGTCCTCCAGGGTGGGTTTCCGGATCGTGATCGTTTCGATTTCGTCCTCGAAGGCGTTCATCATCTCCGTAATCCGTTGGGGTGCGCTGGCCGCCTCGCACTCGATCCGGAGCATCCCATCGATGAGGTCGGCGTTGGGATCGATTCGTTCCCGAACGACGGGAAGGAGTCTTTCGGGGTCGTCTACCTGGGCGAGGATCACCTCGCCGCCGATCTCCTCCTTGAGGGCCGTGGGCGTATCGAGGGCCACGAGTTCCCCCTGGCTCAGGATCGCCAACCGGTCGCAATGCTCCGCTTCCTCCATGAGGTGCGTGGTCACGAGGATCGTGAGATCCTCTTCCTCCCGCAGTTGCCGCAGGTAGGCCCAGAGGTCGAAGCGTGCGCCGGGGTCGAGGCCGGTGGAGGGCTCGTCGAGGATGAGGATCCGAGGGGTGTGCAGGAGTCCCTTGGCGATCTCGAGCCTGCGGCGCATGCCCCCCGAGAAGGTCTCGACGCGTTCCCCGGCCCGCTCCGTCAAGGAGAAGCGTTCGAGGAGCGTTGTGATCCGGGTGTGGAGGGTTTTTCCGAAGAGGCCGTAGAGATGCCCCTGGTGGATGAGGTTCTCCCGTGCCGTCAATTTGAGGTCGAGGCTCGGATACTGGAAGACGACGCCGATCGTTCTGCGGATCTGGCGGAATTCGGAACGCAGATCGAACCCCTCGATCTGCACGTGTCCCTCCTGTAACGAGAGGAGTGTGGAGAGGACGCGGAAGAGCGTCGTCTTTCCGCTGCCGTTGGGGCCGAGGAACCCGAAGATCTCCCCCTCCTCGATCCGGAGGGAGACGCCGCGTAGCGCAGCCCGTTTGCCATAGCGATAGGTCAAGTCACCGATTTCGATCATTGGAATCCGTTTCCTCCGATTTCGATGATCCTCCCCCCCTTCGTGGGCCGTGCGGGGAAGCGGCCGTCCTCTTGAAGCGCGTCGTTCCCAGGGGAGGAGAGCCGGCCTCACACCTTATCGATCACCATGAATGCCCAAAGGAGGGGAAGATAGAGGATCGAGGCGAAGAAGAGCTTCCGCGCGACCGGAATCGTGCGGTTTCGCCGGAAGCGGAGTGCCGCGGTGAGGAAGAAGCCGCCCAGTCCCATCGCCCCGACGAGGTAGATCCACCCGGTCATCCGAAGGAGGGTGGGGAGGAGACTGACCAGGAAGAGGAGCGCGGTGAAGAGGATGCTCTGAAAGGCGGTCCGCTCCCCCTGGGGGTCGATCACCGGAAGGATCGGGATTCGGGCGTTCGCATAGTCCTCCCGATAGATCCACCCGATCGCGAAGAAGTGGGGGACCTGCCAGAGGAAGAGGATCGCAAAGAGGACGATCCCCGCTGGATCGATCGTGCCTCGCGCAGCGGTCCACCCCGCCAGGGCGGGGAGGGCGCCGGGAACGGCGCCCACCACGGTGCAGAGTTCGGTCTTCTTCTTGAGCGGCGTGTAGAGCAGGACGTAACTCCCTACGGAGATCACCGAGATGAGTCCCGTCGTCGGGTTGACGAAGTGGGTGAAGTAGGCCGCCCCCAGGAGCGCGACCGAGAGCCCGAAGAGGAACGCCTCTGCCGGGTGGATCCGGTTCTGCGGCAGGGGACGCATCCGGGTGCGGCGCATCTGGCGGTCGGAGTCGCGTTCCATGAACATGTTGAGGGCATTGCCCCCCGAGGCCACGAGGATGCTCGCCACAAAGGCGTGAAGGAGCCGCACGAGATCGATGTCACCGGAAAAGCCCATGTACGCGCACACGACCGTCGTCACCGCGACCATCATCGAGATGCCCGGTTTCGTCAGTTCGAGATAGGCGGAGAGGGTCTGGCGGGGGGCGGAGAGTTCGAGCGTCTTCATCCCTGTTGCCTCCCCGTTGCGTAGCGCTGATGTGCCACATCCCCTTCGGCGTTCGTCTCCGGCCTCCCCGACGGGGCAAACCTCCCCAATTTTTCCCAGAGGGAGCGGATGGCCTTCTCCTCCCTCGCGATGGGGAAGCGCCGGAAGCTCAGAAGCGTCAGGAGGAGGGAGGTGGCCAGGAGCAGGGCCCCTGTGGCCACGTGCGCCGTCGTGATCGCCACCGACTTTCTCGACAGCACGGTGAAGATCCCGAGCAGCACCTGGAGGGTGAGGAGGAGGAGCATCCCCCCTGCCGTGCGGGAGATCTCCGGGAATCTCGTGCCCTCCCGGCGTACCCGGAGGAATGTCGCGAGGACCACCCCACTGACTGCCAGGGCGCCGAGTCGATGCGTGAAGTGGATCACGGCTTCCCGGGTGGAGAGATCGGGAAGCCGTCCCCCCACGATCGGGAAGTCGGGAATGGCAAGTCCCGCTCCCGTATGCCGCATGAGCGCGCCGAGCACGAGTTGGAGAAAGATCACCCCTGTGGTCAGTGCCGCAACGAAGGGGAGGGGAAGGGAACTTTCCGTTCCTTCCGTCACCTCGACGGGTCTCCGCCAGAAGGGAGAGGTGACGAGCGCCAGCGTGACCATGATGCAGAAGAAGATCTGCCCGAGACAGGCATGCGCCACGGAGATCGGGGTGGGCAGGAGGTAGAGCACGGTCAACCCCCCGAGCACGCCCTGGAGGATCACCGCACCGAGGGCTGCGATCCCTGTCATCCGGATCGCGCGACGCTCCTCTCTCAAGATCAGCCAGATCGCCAGAATCGTCGTCAGCACGCCAACCGTGGCAGCCACGAGGCGATGGCCATGCTCAAAGAAGATCCCGCCCACCATCGGGGGGAAGAACTGCCCATAGCTCAGCGGCCAGTCGGGGACCGCGAGTCCCGAGCCGGTACTCGTGACGAGTCCCCCCGCGATCACCAGGCAGAAGGTGGCAGCAGCGGTCAGCAGCGCGAAACGGTGGAGCCATACATTCTGCGGGGAACTCGAGGTTCCCTGCACACGCTCTTCTCTTTTCATCGAACAGCACTACGCGGCGGGTTCCCTTCATCGAAACGGGGATCCACCGCATCCTCCATGATGGGTCGTTCGGTCTTGGAATTTCGCTCGGCGAGGTGTCCCCTCTTCCACGTCCTCCCTTGCTGGAGCGGAGGACCGGGCAGGGTACGGGGGAATCGAGAGCGAATGGGGAGTCCCGCCGGGCGGGGGGAAGGATAACACAGCGAGGTGCAAAAGGCAAAATCCTCACCTCGTCGCAAAACGAAAGGGGGGAACCGCTTTGCCGATTCCCCCCTTCGAGGAGTAGCGGGGACAGGATTTGAACCTGTGACCTTCGGGTTATGAGCCCGACGAGCTACCAGACTGCTCCACCCCGCGTCATGTCGTTGCTCCCTGCGGGAACCGTGGCTCCCGAGGATGATGCCATCCTATCCGATGGATGTCGGCTTGTCAAGTCTTCACCGGATTTTTGTAGGGTTCGATCGAACTCGTTGGAATCGCAGATCTTTTTCTGGTATGCTCCGGGCTTGGAGTAAGGAGCGGGGACGATTTCGTGAACACTTCGATCGAGGATGGGATCATGGGTGCCACCCACGGGGAGATGAAGACGAGGGATGTCAGGGGCGAGGGGAAAGGGGAGCGATCGGGATGGCGGAGGGCCTTGTCCCGGCGGATCCTTCCCCTCCTTCTCGCGGGTTTCACTGGCCTCTTCCTGACGGGAGGGAAGGGGAGCCCGAAACTTCCGAGCGATGGGGCGTTGGGAGGGGAAGTCGCACGACTCGAGGAGGAGATTGCGGCCCTCGATGCGGAAAAGAGACGACTCGCCGAGGAAACGCTCGATGAGGAGGAACGGCAGCAACGCCTGCGGGTGTTGGAGAACCGCATCCTCCTCCTCAAGGAAAAGATCGCGCTGCGCAATCTCGAAGCGGAGAACCGGAACCTCGAGAATCGTCTCGCCACCTACCGGTCGGCCTCCGCGGAACGCAAGATCGAGGAGGCCACGAAACTGAGCACCTTCCTCCAGCAGATCGCCGAGGATCCCGAACAGGCCCGGGGGATCGAGGCCCGGATCGACCGGATCGTGGCGCAGCAGAGCCGCCTCGATGCGGAACGAGCCGGGATCCGAGAAGCGTTCGACGAGACCGCCCAGGAACGGGCTGCGTTGGCAAAACGGATCGGGGATCTGGAACAGGTGCTCCAGAAAGCCCAGACAGAGGGGCAACATCAGTTCCAGATGCCCCTTCTCGACCTGTTGCGCCGGCGGTTGGTCCTTCTGGACCGCCGCCTTGCCCTCTTCGAGGCATTGCTGCGGGGGATGGAGGAAGAAGCGGCGTTCTTCCGGCAGGTGATCGCCACCCTCTCGGGGTACCGCAAGGCGGAGGAGACACGGATCACGGGGAAGACGATCGAGGAGGTCTTCCAGGCCGTGGCGCATCTGCCTCGCTTCGTTGCCAGGGAGGGGAAGGTTTTTGGGGAGATCTGTATGCGCAGGGGGATCGAGTTCTCCAAGCCTGGCAATCGGGGGGCTCTCTATCTGGCGACCACCCTCTTCCTCGCCGGTGTGATCCTCTTCATCGGAATCCGACGGTGGCTGTCCCGGCGTGTCCCGGAGGAACTCTCGAAGATCTTCCCGCAGCGTATCGCCCGGATCCTCACGAAGATCGTAGATGCGATCAATCGCTCCCTTCTCGGTTTCACGCTCCTTGGGATGGGGTATCTTCTCCTGCGGATCTTCCGGATCCCGGAGAAGTATCGTCTCCTCGTCCTCACGCTCCTCTCGACACCGGTGGCGTTGCAGTTTCTCCTCTCTCTCGGCCCCCCCCTGATTCGCGAGTTCGCTCCCCAGCAGATGCAACGCGCGCTGATCGGATGGCTCTTCGTGATCGGACTCTTCCTGGCCTGCGTCGTTCCAGCCGGGGTCCTTCTCGATCTCTACGACGTTGGGGAGACGTTGCGTTTCGCCCATCGGTACGTGACCTACTTCGGGATTCTGTTGATCCTGATCTTCATCCTGGTGCACAAGGGGAAGGAGATTCAGGAACGTTTCAAGGTGCCGAATCCTTCGCTCATTGCCCGACTCTACAACGGGATCATCCAGTTCCTCTTCTGGTGTCTCCTGGCCTTCCTGCTCGTGGTCCTCGCGCTTTTTCTGGGGAACGAGATCATCGAGGCCACGGAACTCCTCTCTTCGTTCCTCCAGACGATCGTCCTCCTCTTCCTCTCGATTTCCCTGGTGCGCTTCTTCGACCGGTTCCGCCCGACGGGGAAGGCGGAGCAGAGTCCCTTTTCGCTCGCTTTGGATCGGAAATTCCTCAGGACGGTCGGGATGACGTACCTCGTCAATGCCCTCCAGTTCTCGATCGCACTGGCAATGCTCTTTCTCTCCCTTTCGATCTGGGGGATCGAGAGCAGACAGATCGTTTCATTGATCACCTCCGATACGGTGAGGAACGTCTTCTGGCGTCTGGTCAAGACCGTGATGATCCTCTTCGGATCGGTGTTCTTCGTTCGCTGGACGACACGTTTCATCGATCTCCTCTTCTTCTCCCCGGACATCTCGTGGTCGGCGTTCTCGCTACGGCGACGTACGACCTTCGGACCGCTGCTCAAGAGCGTGATCCGGTATATCACCTACACGGTTGCGGGGTTTCTCGCCTTGAGCACGCTCGGAGTCAACCCCAAGGGGCTCCTGGCCGGAATCAGTGTCGTGGGGATCGCGATCGGCTTTGGGGCCCAGACACTCGTGCGGGATATCATCACCGGTTTCTTTCTCGTTCTCGAGGACAGCATCGCGGTCGGCGACGTGGTGGAGGCGGTGGGGATCACCGGAACGGTGGAGGAGATCGGGATACGGGTCACCCATATCCGAGAGTTCAACGGAAAGCTCCACGTGATCCCCAACGGAGAGATCAGCCGCCTGGGGAACTTCAACCGGGAGTGGATGCGCGCGATCGTCGAGGTCTCCGTGGCCTACGAGGCGGATATCGATAAGGCCTTCCTCGCCCTCCAGGAGATTGGAGAGGCGTTCTGCGCCACGCATCCCGACATCGTGCTCGACCCCCCCAAGGTCCAGGGACCGATTGCGCTCGGTCCCTCGGAGGTGATCCTGCGCCTCGTCATCAAGGTCAAAGCGATGGAGCACTGGGAAGCGGAACGGCAACTGCGCCGGCGGATCAAACAGGTCTTCGATCAACGGGGGATCGAGATCCCCTTCCCCCGCCGGGTGATCTACCACAAGTACCCCCCGACGCAGGAGCACCCTGCGCCCCCCCCCCATCGGGAAGAAGGCATCGATTACGGTTCTCCGACGCCGGGATCGTCCTCACGAAACGCGTGAACGATGAGGGCGCGTTATTTCCCGAATTGCGTCCGGGCGGATCGCGAAGAATCGGGGGGATGGGAAGAGCTGGGCGTTTCGAGGGAGGGAGGCGGAGGCGTCCCCACCGAGCGATGATGTGCAGGAAGGTGGTGCCGGGCGCCGCTGCGCCGTCGTTCGAGAAGGGAGGCGCCCGTTCGAGCCGACGCCCCCCGCGGAAAGGGAGAATGGGGCGCCCTGGCTTCCACGGCAGGAAGATCGATGCGACGCGGTCGTTCTGGAACCTGCCGAGGCCGATCGCCCAGAGAGGTGGCACAGAGGTCCCCACTCCCCTCGTCGGGGCGTTCCCCTCCGCTCGGAGAACCGGTCACCGAGAACGTTCCCGGCAGCAGAAGGAGGAGAAGAAGAAGGAGAGCGGCGATCGGGAAGAGGCGGCGGAAACCTCGGAAAAACCCCGAGGAGGGCCGCCGAGCGCCCGACGCAGGGAGACGTTCCACCTCGCAACGGAGACGCGCTTCGATCCGTCGAACGAGGTAAGGAGGAGCCTTCGTGGCCGGGGAGATCCGAATCTGTTCGATGAATCGGGCCGCGTCGAAATCACGAAGGGTTCCTTCCGGGACGGCGGCGTCCAGGTCGGAAGGAACGACGCGGAGGTGATGCAATCGGGGAAATTCGGATTTCTTCCGGCTCATTCCATCTTCGTCATGCGTCCGCGAAGGATCTGAGGATCTCCGCGTAGTATTCCGCGGGATTCCGCAATCCCGTGCGGAATTTCTTGAGGAGGAGTTTGTGGAGTTTCTTCTGGGAGCGGAAGAGGAGAGACTTGATCGCCTCTTCCGACTTCTGCATGATCTCGGCGATCTCGCGGATGCGCATCTCCTCGTAGAAGCGCAGATAGAGCACCATCTGCTGTTCCTGCTTCATCTTCGACATGAGTTCTCCGAGGTAGATCCGCAAGTGCTTTCGGTCCACGATGATGTCCGGCATCGGGGGCGGCGGCGTCGTTTGCGCGAGATAACGCTGGAAATCGCTGTTCCCTTCGTCGGAGATCTCCTCGATCTCCCGCTTCTTTCGCTTGTAGTACTTCCGGAGCAGGTTGAGCGCGATTCCGAAGAGCCAACTGTGGAAGCTCTGATTCTGCTCGAGTTTGTCGATATTCCGGAGCATGATGACGAAGGTTTCACTCGTAAGATCGTGAACATCGGCGACCGAGTAGACCCGGTTACGGAAGAAACGGTAGATCTCGTGGACAAAGCTCTGATAGAGCGCAGTCACGGCTTCGAGATTCTGCCGGTTCTCCTTGACGGCGGCCACGAGCGTGGCGATCTCCTCGATCGTATAGGTGCGTTCCCCATCACTCCAAGTCTTCGTCTCTTGCGACATTGTACCACCTTGAGATGCGTTCGTGAACGACGCGAAGTGAGATCACACGAAAGGCCCGGCATCTCCGGTGGGAATGTCGAAGGGGGGAAGCGCGATCCCGCGTTTCCGGTCCTCCTTCCTCGTAGAGTGCCCCGACCGGAAAAAACGTTGCCGGGAAAGTTTTGGAAGGGGGGGAAACGCAATAACGGTGCCAAACATCCCCAGGAATCGGGTCACCATGGCAACGCCTGCGGATCGTGGAGCCGTCCGGGGGGGGCTCAGGAATCTGAGGAGGATCTCAGATATTCAACGTCTATTTCCCATGACACGATGTAAAGTGGGGACTACCGTTTCGCGCGGAGGGCGAAGGGAGAGGGGGATGGAGGGCAGGAGGCGCTGCAACGGCGGTCAGCGGAAAGGGTCCGATTCGGCGAGGAGAAGGTCGCTCAGTGGGAGGGAGAGGGGAAGGGCTCTCCCAGGAGCTTCGCGGATTCGGCGCGCAGCCGTTCCCGATCTTCCGGGGTGATGGCGGCCTCGATCCGCTTCTCATAGACCTCCCGGATCGCCTCGCGGGTGGCCGTTCCCGAAGGGTCGTGACGGATCGCCGCCTTCAGTTCGGCCATCGCTTCCTCGTAGAGCCCCAGGTTCCCGTAGATCCTGGCCAGTTGCGCGTGCGCGCCCGCGTGTCTGGGTGCCAGACGAAGGGCCTGACGGTATTCGAGGATCGCTGGATCGAAGTACCCGGCCCGGGCGTACGCCTCGCCCATGCCGAGGTGGAAGGAGAGATCTTCGACCCACGCATCGAAGCGGTAGCCTACGTCCACTTCGGGACAGTCCGGCGGGGAACGCAACGGCTCCGAGGCGAGACGGCGATCGTCACGCACGAGCCAGATCACCGCCCGAAAGGCGATATAGAGGAGGATGATCGCCAGAAGGAGGAGCGTGATGCGGGACGACTCCCTCGATTCCGGCAGAGGATCCGTGACGTCTGGTTCCGGCATCTCACCATCCCGACATGGAGCGGGGGCGGTTGCTTTCCCCTCTTCCCCACCCCCCGGAGCGTACAAAAAAATGGCAGAGAATTGGGTTCCCTGCCTTGAAGGATTTATCCAAATGAGGAAGAGGTTAAGAGGAAAACTCCTCTCACCCATAATCATAGAGGGTTGAGCACCGAATGTCAAGAGAAAAATTCGATGCTCGGAATCCCGAAGATCGGGGAAGAGAAGGGCCGCTTCACCGAGGGTTGTCGAAGACGATCCCCAGCGTCATCCAGGCCCGTCCCCCCGGTTCGATCACGAGATCGTGGAAATCGTCGGAGAGATAGGCACGGAGTTCCTCGAGACGGGAGATGTCGCACCGCTCGATCCGAAGCCGGAGTTCGACGCGGTTCCCTTCGAGCGCTTCGAGTTCCCAGCCCTTTGCTCCACTCATCCGGAAGAGGGCAACGATCCTGCGGATCGGCCTGGGAACGGAAGGATCGAGGGGAGAGATCCGTTGCACGGCCTCCGTGGGGAGCCAGAATCCCCGCCGGATCTCGGGGAAGAAGACCTGCAGGGAGCGTGATCGAGCAGCCATGACGATACCACAGCGTCCTTCACAGCCCAGCGAGGTTTCACGCCCCTCCCGCAGGCGCACGATCTTCCCGACGGTCAACGGAATCTTTGCCATCTCATCGGCTCCCCTCGTTCAGGAATGGAGGAAGATCGATCCGCTCGAACCGTCGATCGTGATGAGCTGCCCGTCACGCAGGCGGGTGGTGGCGCCGGGGACGTTGACGACCGCCGGAAGCCTGTACTCCCGGGCGACGACGGCGCCGTGGGAGAGGAGACTCCCCAGTTCCATCACGATACCGCCGAGCTTGAGGAAGATCGGGGTCCATCCCGGATCGGTCGCGCGGGTGACGAGGATCTCTCCGGCCGTAAGGCGCCGGGCCTCGGAAGGATCGAAGAGGATCTTGACGCGGCCGGTGAAACGACCAGGACTCACCCCAAGCCCCATGAGCGTCGCTTTCGCGCCCTCCGGAGGTTCATGGAGCGGCACGTCGTCGAGGAGAAAAACGGGAGCCTCACGCCTGCGGTCTCGTTCGTATTCGGCACGCCGCGCTGCGATCCGTCGGGCGGCCTCGCGCGGCTCGAGACGCCCCTCGAGGAGATCGCTGACCTCCTGGAGGGCAAGGAAGCTGCCCGCTCTGGAATCCTCGAGCAGATCCCTGGCGGCAAGCTCTTCGAGGATCGCCTGGAGGAGGTGCTTCTTGAGAAAGACGAGTTTGTCGAAGTAGAAGCGTTGGTTCTCCCGGGTGGCCATGTAGCGCTGGGCGTATCCGAGGACCCTGCGGAAGATCCAGGTTCTCAGGGGAAAGAGGCGTTCCATGGGGAGCCGGGCGATTTCCGCTTCGATCGAACGCGTCACCTCCTCCCGCTGGAGACGCATCTCCCGTTCCCGCGCGATCGGATCGATCGGCGCAGTCCCCTCCCTCTGCTTCCCTGCGCCGGAAGGGAACCACTCCCCCTCCACCTCGAGATTCAGGTATTCCTGGATGATCGCCAGGACGAAGGAGGGGTCCTCGCGCCAGCGGGGGGCGAAGATCTCCCACGATGCGTGGGAACGATGCCCGAACCTTTCGAGGAACCGATCGAGCGCCTCGACGAACTCGGGAGATACGGAGGCGAGGTGAGGGGGGATCCGCTCCGGCCTCGTGGTGCGGAAGAGTTCCCGCAAGCCGGGAGAGGCCGCTGCCATCCGGGAGAGACGCCACAGTTCCTTGTTCATCTCCACAGTCATATTGCCCGGAAGGCCCGATACGAGCATGGCCCGTCGTTCATCCTGCCGCTCCCTCACCCATCGTCGCAGGAGGAAGCCGAGTCCCTGGTAGAAGAGGTTGGAGTAGGCCAGGCTCATCAGATGGATCCGGATGTAATCGAGGGCAAGGGCATGGGTCGCCTCGAGATGCCCAAGGCAGGAACGGGCATCGGGTGCCTGCGCGAAAGCCGCCTCGATCGCGGAGAGCCGGGCCTCGAATTCCGGAATGAACGCCTCCCAATGACGATCGTTGGCGAGGATGTTCCAATCGAAGCGCCCCCACATCCCCTCCCGGCAGGCATCGACGAACATCGACCAGAGAAAGGGGATCGGTGGAAAGAGGAAGCGACGTCCCTCGAGACGCTTTCGCTCCGAGGCGGGGAGGAGTTCCAGCAGGAATTCCGGGAGGAAGGAGCCGGGAAACTTCACGAGGAGACGCACGAGGATCGTGATGTTGAAGTAGATGTGTCCCCCCACGATCCGGGTCGGCATCGTCCCCTTGAGAAAACGCTCGGAAGTGCGGGGGAAATGGGTGAAATGATGGAGGATCCGCTGCATCACGGACCATCCGAGGGGAGAGACCGGCTGCGTCCACCGTTCCCCAGAGAAGCGGCGGGTCCAGATCACCGCTGCCTCCTGCGTAGCCGGGGGAGAAAGGAGGGAGGTGATCGGCCGTGCCTGCAGGAGATGGAAGCGCCCCGCAGAGAGGCACCACTCGATATCCTGCGGAACCTCGAAGATCCGTTCGATCCGTAGACCGAGTCGCCCCAATGCCTCGAGATCCCTCGCCTGCAACAGTTCTTCTGCCTCTTCGCCGCTGTCGGTGCCGTTCGCTTCGAGAGGGAGGGGATGGAGCCTGCCGAAACGCCCTCGCCGGATCCGGTAGCTCCTCGGTCGGACGCGCCCCGAGACGAGCCGATCGCCCAGTCCGGCGACGGCATCGATGAGCATCTCCGAACGGTTTCCCGTCTTGGGGTTCGCGGTGAAGAGGATGCCGGAGACCGTCGCGGGAATCATCCGCTGCACGAGGACGGCCATCCGGAAGGGGGAAGGGTGGTACCCCTCCTCCCGTCGTTTCTCCTCGAGGTTCGCATGATAGGTGAGCGCGCGCACCGAGAAGAGGGAACGCCAGCAGCGTCGAATCGCCCTGAGGATCGCCCCCTTCCCGGTCACCCCGAGGAGGGTGTCGTACTGCCCCGCAAAGGAGGTCGCCGCTGCATCTTCGAGGATTCCAGAGGAACGCACCGCCACGGGCGTCTCCTCGAAACCCGCCCGCTCGATGGCCCCCTCCACCGCCGTGACGATCGCTTCCGGCAAGGGGGTCGCGCACATCCGAGCCCGGATCGCTTCCGATCGTTCTGCCAGGGAATCCGGATCCCCGCACCCCGAAAGGAGGGATGGAAGGGGAAGCCCACATGCTTCGAGAAAGAGATCGAGCGCGTACGTCGTGACGACGAACCCCGGAACCGCCGGGAGCCCCTTGCGCAAGAGTACCGAAAGGTGCGCCGCTTTTCCGCCCACCTCCTCGACCCGTATCGCTTCATCGAGCCATCGAACGATCGTCTGCTCTTCCCGCATCACCATGAAACCGTGTATTCCTCTCCAAAGCCACACCATCGACTGAGGCCAGTTTACACGAGGAAAGGTCGAAAGGAAAGGGGAAAGCGGGTTTTCTCGAGAAGCGTCCAGAATGCCGAAATTCTCTTGACACGCCAGAATCTTTGCTCTATGGTAGAGCGTACTCTGAATCGACGAAACGTCCTGTCATGAAGGGAAATTCTTCGCGCGGGGAAGTGAGGCCGGAGAGGCAGCGACAAAGCGTGTCGCTCATGGAAGGGAGATCACAGCTGCGGAGCATCACGATGCGGAAGCGAGAACACAACGATTCGGTCACCATCCTCGTGGTATTCCTCTTCGTCGGCGCCATGATCGCCTACACGATCTACGGAAGGCATGGCTTGCACGAAGGGATGCGGCTACGCCAGAAACATACCGAACTCGAGGAGAAGATCGCTCGATTGGAGGCAACGAACCGAAGATTGGAAGCCGAGATCGAAGCCTTGACCCATGATGCGGACTACATTGAAAGATATCTCCGATCGACGTATGGGATGGTGCGGAAAACCGAGGTCGTCTATCAATTCGTGGAGTGAGCCGTCAACCATCACCGGACTTGCGGGTCGGATCTCCCCTTCGAATCCCCGCACTTCGACCGGGATCGTTTGATGGAACCGGGGAAGCCATTCGGCAAGTACGTGCTGCTCAAACGGATCGCCGTGGGGGGAATGGGCGAGGTCTATCTGGCCCAGAAACGAGGCCCCCGCGGCTTCAGCATGCCGGTGGCGATCAAGGTCATCCTCCCCTATCTCGGTTCGAGCCAACGCTTTACCGAGATGTTCTTCAACGAAGCGCAGTTGGCCGCCCAGCTGAATCACCCCAATATCGTACGGGTCTACGATTTCGGCCTCATCGAGGAGACCTACTTCATCGAGATGGAGTACGTGCAGGGGGAGAACCTTGCCACGGTCATCGATGAACTCGCCCGGCGCAAAGCGCGTCTTCCCGATCTCTTCGCGGCGAAGATCGGAATCGACGTCTGCAAGGGACTCGATTATGCGCATACGAAACGGGACGACCTCTCCGGGGAACCGCTCAACATCATCCACCGGGACATCTCCCCCCAGAACATCCTGATCTCCTACAATGGGGAGGTCAAGATCACCGATTTCGGGATTGCGAAACGGGCCGACGACCAGAAGACGAAGGGGGGAATGCTCAAGGGGAAATATTCCTACATGTCCCCGGAGCAGGTCTTGAGCAACGCGCTCGACAAACGCTCCGACATCTTCTCGCTCGGGGTCGTGCTCTACGAGATGGTCACCGGCGTGCGTCCCTTCGACCGCCGTAGCGACTATCTGACCCTCGAGGCGATCAAGAGCGCGCCCGTGCCACCGATGCGGAAATTCGGGGTCGAGGTGGACGAGCGATTCGAGGCGATCGTGGCCCGTGCGTTGGCCAAGGATCCTGCGGCGCGTTTCCCTTCCGCCCGCGTTTTTCGCCGCGAACTCGAAGCCTACCTGCAGGAACGACATCGGCGCCCGACCACGATCGATCTCGATACGTTCCTCCACGACATGTTCGAGGAGAAGATCGCGGAGAAGGAAGCGATCAAGCTCTTGAGCCAGGCAGCGGAGGAGAGCGCGCCCGCGGCCGCGGCAGCCACGTCCCCATCGGCGGCCTCGTCGGGTGGGGGGAATGCGTCGTCGGAACGTCTCGTCGGTTCGGATCTCCCTCCGGCCGAGGCCCCCCCCCCCCCCCTGCCAAAGAGGGCGGAAGCGACCGATCGGATGCTCCCGCTCGCCTGGGCCGGAACGCTGAAGCGTGCGGTCGGAAGGCTCGGGCGGTGGACCGCAGGAGAGGGGCGGAACCTTCTCCTGGGCACCCTCATCTTTGCCGGCGCGATCGCCGGAGGGGTGGGGATCTACCATCTCTTGCGACCGGCCGGAACGGAACCGTGGGTCGTGCGTACCGGTGTGGCCGACGTCGCGGTGCTCCTCGATGGCAAGCAGATCGCCACCACGGATGAAGCGGGAATCGCCGTCATCGAGGGGATCGGACCGCGAAAGGAGGCGGAACTCCACTTCGTCCATCCCTGCTACGAAACCGCCACCCTTTCCCTCCCAGGGGGAGGGAAGGAGGGAGGGCGTCGGGATCTCCGACTCTCCCCCCGTATGGCGCAACTCGACATCTACACCGATCCCCCCGGCGCGGAGGTGAGCTTCGACGGCAAGACCCAGACATCGACGAATGCCTTCGGAGATCCCGTTCCTGCACGTACCCCCCTTCGCCTCTCCTCGATCCAGGCATGCGTCCCGCACGAGATCGAGATCCACAAAACGGGCTTCGTGCCCTGGAAAAAATCGTTCGTCCTCTCGGCAGGGGAGGAGACTGCCATCACCGTGCAACTCGAAAGATCGAAGGAACTCGGCGAGATGGGCGGTGTGCTCCTCTCCTCCATTCCGGAGGGGTGCCGGATCTTCATCGATGGACAGCCCCTGGAGCAGAAAACCCCTGCGGAAGTCCGACTGCCGGGGGGAAAGACCTATGAGATCGTCCTGCGAAAGGAGGGCTTCGAGGAATGGAAGACCGAAATGCCGATCGAAGCCGGGCTCGTGCGGAAACTCCTGGCCCGTCTCGAAGTGGCGTACGGTTTCGTCGCCTTCGACATCGATCCTCCCGTCGATGTCCATCTCGATGGAAAGATCCATCGGCGCCCCTCCCCGAAGACCTTCTTCAAGGTGCCCGCGGGGGAGCACGACGTCACCTTCAGCAGGCGGGATCTGGGCATCCATCGAACGGAGCGGATCCGGGTCGAAGCGCACCGTTATCGAACCGTTCGAAGGCGTTTTCCCGCCTTGCTCTCCGTGCGGGTGAAATCGGATGAAGCCGTCGAGGTCTATGTCGATGATCGCTTCGTTGGAACGACGCCGATCGTAGCGAAGGAGATCCCTCACGGCCGCCACGACTTCCTCCTCGTCTCCACGCTCGATCCGGGCAAACGTAAGAAGATCCCCTTCACCACCCGGGCAGGGCAGCACTACGAAGTCGTCATCGACCTGCTCGAAGCAGGAATCGTCGCGCAGATCGAAAAGAAACCGTCCAGGAAATAGCACGGGGAAAAAGACGACCCGAAAGGATTTGGCAACCAGGAAAGGATGAAGATGGAGGAGATCAAACAGAAGCTCGAAGCCGTCCGGCGAAAACTCCGGGAGGATATCGAGAAGATGGAGTACGAACTCCATGTCGAGATCCCCAAGGCGCTCCACACCGCGGCCGAACATGGCGACCTGAGCGAAAACGCCGAATACGATGCGGCCAAACAACGCCAGAGTTTCCTTCAAGGACGCTTACGCCAACTCTACGAGAAATTCGAGATGGTCAACAGGATCGACCTGGAAACCTTCCCGCGGGACCGCGTGACGCTCTTCTCCACCGTGACGGTGATCGATTGCGAAACGGAGATGGAGAGATCCTTTCTCATCTCGCTCGCCGACATCCTCGAGATGGAAGCCTGCCCCAATGGGATCTCCTTCCATTCCCCCATCGCCCAGGCCCTCCTCGGCCAGCCCTGCGGCGAGATCGTCGATGTCCAATGGAGGGATCGAACGCACGAATGGGAGATCGTTCGGATCGAGAACATCTGGGGAGAAGTGATCACCGAAGAGGAATGATCGCGCGCACACTGCCGGCGGAACGCCGCGCCGCTCCCGGGATGCGCAGAGCGGTATGCTGCCTGTTGCCGGGTACCGTAAGAGATCCGACCGGACCGAAACCGTACGAAGGAAACGGCAGGCGATTATGCCTGCCGTTTCCTTTCCGCGTCGAAGCGATCCGTAAGCCGAGTTCTGTCCTGCCTGCGGTTGCCCTGCCAGGCAGTGGCGGCCATTCCTCTAGGATGCGCGTTACCACGCACCTCGAGCGACCTGACCCGGGGACATCGGGCGGGCCACCCTCGAGCGTCCCCCTATTTGGTCTTGCTTCGGGTGGGGTTTACCGAGCCAGACTGTCACCAGCCTGCTGGTGGGCTCTTACCCCACCGTTTCACCCTTACCGGAGTCCTGCCCCGGCGGTCTCTTCTCTGTGGCACTTTCCTTGGGGTTTCCCCCACTGGGCGTTACCCAGCACCCTGCCCTGTGAAGCTCGGACTTTCCTCCCCCCATCGACGAGCGATGGGCGGCGGCCGCCTGGAGCGCACCGGCGCGGAAATGAAGCCTTCGATCATTTGGATGCATTCTGTTCCAGAATCGTTTCATGGTAGAGGATCCGCTGGCAATTCTGGCACTCGAGCAGCTCCCCACGCAGGATCCTCGAGTACTGCTGTGAGGGGACGCTCATGTGGCAGGCGGTGCAGGCGCCGTCCTTGGCCTCTGCGATGCCCAACCCCATCTTGTATTTCCGGATCCTTTCATACTTCCTGAGGAGGGGAGCCTTGATCGTTCCGGCGAGTTCGTCACGCTTCTCCTGGAGTTCCTTTTCTTCCTCACCGACGCTCTCCAGGACGTGGGCGAGTTCGTTTTTCACCCTTTCGAGGGTCGTCTTCAGGGATGCGACCCGGCTCTCGCTCTCCCGCAGATTCGTCTCGAGTTCGACGATCTCCGCGCTGATCGCCGTGATCCCCGCTTCAAGGGTCTGTTTCGTCTGCTCTGCGCTTTCGAACTCCTTCCGTACGGCGTCATATTCCTTCGTCGTCTTGACTTCCTGCTGTTTCGCTTCGAGTTTCGCGAGTTGGGACTCGACATCCCGGATCTGTTCCCGCGTCTGTTCCTCTTCATTCTTCCGCACGGAGAGGCGCTCTTTCCACTCGGTCTGTTTCTCCTGTTCGTGCTGCAAGGAGCCTTCGGCATCGCTCACCTTGCGGGAGGCATTCTCCCGGCGGCGCAGCAGCTCACCGAGATGCTGATCGATCTTCTGGAGATGGACCAATTTTCTGATCTGGTCTAGCACGACGTTTCCTCCGTGTCGTCGGGTGGTCGAGGGATCATGAGCGTTTCCAGGTCAGCCAACAAAAAAACGCCCCTGGACTCAGGTGCGTTCTCGGCCTGGCATCCCATGCATGGGAATCGGCTCTCTCCCCTATGAATACGGCTGCTTTCATGGATATCGTGATCTCTGCGATCGAGCCATCCACGCCCGGTCGAACCGTCGGGACAACGATGTGGGCTCACCTGGGTTCGAACCAGGGACCCTCCGGTTATGAGCCGGGAGCTCTACCCGCTGAGCTATGAGCCCACTCGACGACCTTTCCCCCCGCCCCGATCCCACGCTTCAGGGGACCAATGCCTCGGGTTCACAAGAGGGAATCCGATCATCTCACGCTTCTGAACCCTCCTACTCTATTCGATCCCTGCTGGTTTGTCAAGTTGGAGATGCTGGCTTTGGACGTTGCAACCGGAAGTCGTGACGACGGGTACCGATCCGGGATCGGGGGGCGTCGATGATCTCGAACGGATGAGCAACCAGCGAATCTTCGTGGATCACGGCTCGTCCCGAGATTTCACGATGACTGGGCGCGGATGGGGGATCAGGGCATCACGCTGACTTGAAGTTCCGTGCCGAGGCTGGTATATTTCCGGTATGTGAAATCCAAACGCCACGCCGTTGGGCACCCAAGGCGGCCTTACCCATCATCGACGATTCCATCGACATCGTTACGACATCGTTCAGCCATCGACCATCGAACAACCATCGAAAAGATGAAGGATACCCAATGAAAGCCACGGAGATTCTGATCGCGGAACATCATGTGATCGAGGCCGTACTTCGTGTTCTGGGACGGATCGTCGAGGAGATGACGCAGAAGGGAAGCCTCGACGAGGAGGCCGGTCAGGAGGCGATCGACTTCTTCCGGAACTTCGCCGATCATTGCCATCATTCCAAGGAGGAAGAGCGCCTCTTCCCCGCGATGGAAGCGCACGGCTTCCCCCGGCAGGCTGGACCGATCGCGGTCATGCTCCACGAACACGTCATGGGGCGGGAATGCGTCCAGGGGATGGCCCAGTCGCTTCCAGGCGCCACAGCGGGAGATCCTCAGCAATGCGCAGCCTTTCAGAAGCATGCCCTCGCCTTCATCGATCTGCTCCACGCCCATATCGCAAAGGAGAACACGATCCTCTTCCGGATGGCGGATCAGGCCCTCTCCGAAGCGGCCAAGTCGGAACTCCTCGAGGCATTCCTGCGCGTCGAATCGGAAGCAGGAGGGAAACGCCACCAAACCTGGCTCGAACGAGCACGCCGACTCTGCGAACGCTATGGGGTCGAATTCCCCGATCACGAGACGCTCGCCTCCCTCTACGAGACCTTCGAGCTGACCTGACACATGACGTCGGATGATGAGCCCTTGAAACGCGCTATCGTCATCCACGGGTGCGTTCGCCGCTTGCGGTGGGCAAGTCCCCTCTCACCGAAGAAAGGTTGAGTGAAGCGAGGATCTTTCACGGATCGATCCTGCCCAGGACGTCCGGAGGAGGAAATCCCAGGAGGCCCTCATCGATCGCCGAGGAGCCTGCGGGATCGTTCCTTCAGGATTTCGATCTTCTCCGTCTCTCCCCGCTCCATGTAGTGGTCGAAGATGCGCAGGAGGGCATCCTCGTAGGTCTTGCGCAGATAGGGATCGGTGCCGTCGATGGCGAAGGCACGCTCGAAATCGCGTTGGGCCCCCTCGGGATCCCCCATGTTCGCCTTGGCCAGGGCATCGAGAAGGATCGTGACCATCTCGTAGGCCCGGTCCATCCGTTCCCAGAAGGTGGGATCGTCGGGGGGGGGAACGAGGAGTTCACGGAGTCGCCGCTTCATTCCGGCAGATCTGCGCACCTCCGCAAGGAAGGCCTGGTTCTCACCGATCGTCGGACGGGTGAGGTTGCGGGAAGCGGAGAGTTCGAGGATCGGATGATCGTCCGTATTGAGTGATACCCCCTGAACGAGACGCTCCGATTCCTTCTCCGTGAGGGAGAGGTACGCAAGGAAGGTCTCGATGCGTACCAGCCCCATCGGCGCCAGTTCCCGCTGCACCGCGGGGGAGAGGAAGCGGCGCTCGAGTGCCGCCACGTCGAGGCGAAGCGGCTGCATCGTCCCGATCAGGAGACATTGGGGGCCAAGCGCCCAGACGCTCATGTGCGGAAAGGCCGCCTCGAGGGAATGGATGATGACCTTGTTGTAGGCCACCGGCAGCGTGGTGAGGGGCAACCAGAGACAGAAGACCCCATCTTTCGAGAGCTTGCGCCGGCAGGCCGACATGTAGTCGTAGGTATAGAAACCGGCGGCGTTGGCCTGGTACGGCTCGAAGGCATCGGTCGATATCACGTCGTAGATCGTCCGTGTGGCCAGGATGTAGTTGCGCCCGTCCCCGAGGTGGATCGTCACGCGGGGATCGTCGAGGACGTTGCCGTTGAACTCGCCGAAGAGACGGGCCGCCGGAATGACGTTCGCCGAGATCTCGGCCACATCGATGACGCGGTAGGAATCGTGGCGCGCCATCGATCCGAGCGCGATCCCCGCGCCAAGCCCCGTGATCAGCCCCGTGCGGGGGGCGGGGTGCAGCAGCGTGGGGAGGTGGCCGAGAAGATACTGGTTGATGAGATCGTCGAAATAGGTGCTCGCCTGCACCTTGGAACCGACATGGATCTGAAGGTTCTTCCCCTTCCCCGATACGAGGACGTTCGTATGGATCCCCTCGCTATAGTAGAGGGCGCGGTAACCGTAATGCCGGACCTCTCCCCCCTCGCGATGCGCGGCCTCACGGCCTCCCTCACCTCCCTGCTTTCCCCTCTCCCCCCTCGTCATGGCGGCGAAGTCCACGTAATGGAGGAAGGTCTGGGCATGCATCCGGAGCACGTCCCAGGGATGGAGGAGAACAGCGGCCACGACGGCAAAGAGGACGAGGAGGGGGGGGAACGCGGCCGCGGAGAGGCGGCGGAGCCGCTCCTTCCAGAAGTAGAGCCCGATCGCGATGCTCACGAGCGCGGTGAGCACGAGACTCACACGGCTCCCGAAGAGGGGCAGCGCCACGAAGCCGGCCAGGATCGATCCAAAAATCCCCCCCACCGTGTTCCACTGATAGACGGTACCGACCTCCTCGCCCAGGTGGCGAAGCGACCGCGTGTAGAGCCGCCCCAGGATCGGAAAGGAAGCCCCCATGTGGAGCGTCGGGATCCCCAGCATGAACGTGCAGAGCATCAGTTTGACGAGGTTGACGACGACCCAGTTGACGTGGATCTGGGGGAAGAGATGATCGAGCGCGACCATGATCCCCGCATACACCACGGGGAGCCAGTCGAGGAAGGGGGTGAGCAGGAGGATCGAACACCCGATCACGAACTGACAGAGCGCCAGCCACTCCTCGAGATGGGAGAGCCGGTCGATCCGGCGGCGGAAGACCGCACTCCCCAACGCGATCCCCCCAAGGAAGACGATCAGGATGATCGAGAAGACGAAGACCGTGTCACCGAGCATGATCGAAAGGACACGGTTGAAGTAGACCTCGTAGGCGAGCGCGGCCAGACCGGAGAAGAACGCCGCATTGAGGATCGCCTGCGGGGTGGGGAAGGGGGGCACGGGGCGTGGCGAGAAGAGGGCACAGAGGGGATCGACCGGTGCAGCCTCAGAGGAAGAGGGAGAGACGCTCACCCCCTCTCCCCCCTCCGGGGAGGGACGCTCCCGCTCACCGGAAGCCGCAAGCGCACGATTCCCCCAGATCGCCACCCCCCCCACGAGGAGGTTGATCCCGACCGCCACCCATGTCGCCCCCGGTACCCCGACGAGCTGGAAGAGGAAGAAACCGCACAACCCCACCCCCACCATCGCACCGATCGTGTTGATGAAGTAGAGCGAAGCGATCCCCTCCCCCACCCCTTCGAGCCGGCGGACGAAGAATTTCACGAGCACCGGCAGCGTCCCCCCCATCAACGTGGTGGGGAGCAGGAGAACGAGGAAGGTGAAGAGAAAACGCAGCAGGGTCAGCATCTCGAAGGAGAGGTCGAGGGGGTGGAGACGCTCGATGTAGAGGACCTCGATCAGGTGGAGGAGCCCCGGCACGATCGCTCCCCACAACCCGATCCCGATCTCCAGCCACCCATAGACTTCGAGCGGCTTGCGCGTGCCGCGACGGTCGATGAAACGACCGAAGAAGTGCGCCCCGATCGCAAGTCCCGCAAAGAAGACGGAAAGAACCGTGGTCACGGAATAGAGCGTCGAGCCGAAGATGAGACCGAGCATCCGCGTCCAGGCGATCTGATAGACGAGACCCGTCAGCCCCGAGAGGAAGAAACAGAGCTTGATCCATCTACGCAGCGTTGCAAGTGTCATGAGGCTCCTTACTCCATGGGCCGTTTCTCGAAACGTCCTTTCGTGCCCCTCTCCCTGGCCAGGGGAAGAGATGGGCCACTCCACGCCCCCCCGCAGCCCTAGGGCTCCTCCTCGCTGCGGTCGAGGCGGATCTGGGCGATCTGCTCGGCGATGATGCCGAGCATGAAAATGATGATCGAGGTCATGAAGAGCAACATCGACATGTTCGTGAAGCGATGGGCCGTGATGAAGGTATAGGAGTAGTAGCCTACCCCGAGGAGGAAGAAGAAGGCCGAGACCGGGAGAAAAACCTTGAAGGGGGAGAAGATGCTCCCGATCTTGACGATGATGAGGAGGAAACGGCTGCCGTCCGCCAGAAGGCGGATCTTGCTCTTCCCCTTGCGCGCGCGGGCATGGATCGGCACGAACTCGACGCTGCGCCCCGTCTTGATGAGACAGAGCGTCAGCGTCGTGGGATAGGAGAAGGTGTTCGGAAGGAGATAGAGGTACTTCCGGGCGATCTGCCGCTTGATCGCCCGGAAGCCGGAGGTGAGATCGGGGATCGGAAATCCGGTGACATAGGAAGCGAAAAGGCTGTAGATCCGGTTGGCGAGCCAACGGTGGGTGTTGGCCTGGGAATCGGCACTCCGGGCGCCCACGACCATGTCGAAGCGGGGAAGATGCGCCAGCAGTCGGTCGATGTCCGCTGGATCGTGCTGGCCGTCGCCGTCCATCATCACGATGACCTCGTTGCTGGCGGCGCGGATGCCACTCTTGACGGCGGCGCCATTGCCCATGTTGTAGGGGTGTTCGATGAGGCGCACGTCGAAACGGGCAGCGATCTCCCGGGAGGCGTCCGTGGAGCAGTCATCGACGACGATCACCTCGTCTCCGGGGAGGAGGCGGGACATGAGACGACGCAGGAGGCCCTCCAGGTTCTCCGCCTCGTTGTAGACGGGAAGCACGACGCTGATCCGGAATGTTCTGGGTGTCGGGCCGGCATCTTTCGGTGAGGTCATCGATGGCCTCCTCGGCGATCCCCCCCCGCGGCGACCGTGCTGGAAGCCCTCCTGCGTTCGACCAGGAACGCCAGGAGGATGGAGAGGAGTTCTCCAATCGTCAACCACAGACGGGAGAGGACCGCCATCATCGCAGCGATCGGGGCAGGGTAACAAAATCCGAGGAGATAGGTCAAGATCCCCTCCCGCACTCCGATCCCCCCCGGGGTCACCAGGGAGAGGAAGCCGAGAACGAGCGCCACGATGTGGCTCGCCGAGACCCAGAGGAAGTCCTCCGGAGCCGTCTCCACGACCGCAATGGCGAAGAGGACGTAGCCAAACGCGAAAATTCCCCATGAAAGGAGGGAAGCGGCGAATACGAGGAGGAAGTCCCTCCGCCGCAGCACGATCGTCAGGGGGGGACGCTTCAGCCACACCAGGAGACGGTTGGCGATCCCCTTGACCCTTTCGGGGAAGAGTCCAAGGAGGACCCCCCCCCCGGCAAAAGGCAGAAGCGCCCAGAACGCCCCCTGGGGGAGTTCCGTGCGGCGCAACAGAAGCGGCAGTGCGATCGCACTGGCCGCCAGAATCGAAAAGAGATCCGCAAGGACCGAGACGGCCACGATCCTGCGCCTGGGAATCCCGACACGCCCCCCGAAATAGATCCGCCCCGCAAGCACCCACACCCGCCCCGGAATATACTTCCCGAGCTGGGAGATCAGGAAGACCCGCAGCGCCTCCCCGAAACGGAAAGGATGCTTGCCGGAAAGGCTTCGGCCGAGCAGCAGCGCCCAGATCCCCCCCTGGCAGAGGAGATAGACGAGGAGCAGCGCCATGGAGAGGAGGAGAAGGGGCAGGTGAAACGCAAAGCGCGTCCTTTCGAGTTCGCCGAGACCGGCGTAGAACGTCCTGCCGACGTAGAAGAAGGCCACGGCCACGATACCGGCCTGGAGGACCCGTCGCCACACGGAAACCTCACGCTGCACGGCGGACCCGTGAAACGACCTCAGGGATGCGCGGCACGAGCATCCTCCGTGTACATCTCCTCGATCAGATCGTGGTAGCGCTCGGCAATGACGCTGCGCCGAAGCTGATAGGTGGAGGTCAGTTCACCTGCCTCCACCGAGAAGCCCTCGGGGAGGATCTGATAGCGTTTGATCCGCTCCTGTGTTGGGAGTTGCTGGTTGAGCGATACGACGTGGGTGTGGATGTAGGCAACGAGCATCTCGTTGTCGAGCAGATCGTAGATGTCCTTGAACTTGATGTTTTCGCTCCGGGCGAACTGAGAGACCGCATCCATGTCGAGGGTGAGGAGCGCGGTGAGATAGGGACGGTTTTCGCCGTGGACGTAGGCGTGGGCGATGAGTGGATGGGCGCGGAGGCGCGACTCGATGTGCGTAGGGGAAACGAGGGTGCCATCGGCGCAGGCGAAGATCTCCTCCTTGCGGCCGATCACACGCAGGAAGCCCTCTTCGTCGATCTCCCCGATGTCTCCGGTATGGAACCACCCCCCGCGCATCGCCCGTTCCGTGGTCTGGCGCTCCTTGTCGTAGCCGTGGAAGAGGTTGGGGCCGCGGCAGAGAATCTCCCCCGTTTCGTCCACGATGACCTCGGTGCCGGGGATCGGAAGCCCCACGGTACCGTAACGGGCCGAATCGATGCTCGTGTGGGTGAGGATTCCCGACGTTTCGGTGAGACCGTAGAATTCGAGGACGGGGATCCCGATTCCGAAGAAGAAGGCCGCAGCCTCGGGCGCCAGAGGGGCGCCCGAGGTGACGACGAGTTTGAGGCGGGCGCCGAACTGCTCCCGGAGCTTCGGATAGACGAAGCGTTCCGCGATCCGACGCCGGAAACGGGTTCGTGACGACACCCCATCCCGATAGACGGTCTCCTCGTAGAAATTGCGCCCGATCTTCTCCGCCCACCGGAAAAACCGCTTCGTCATCGGGGGAAAGGTCTCGATCTTCTCATGGATCTGCCGGTACACCCGTTCGATCACGAAGGGGTTCGTGTAGAGGAGGGTGGGCTGGATCTCCCGCAAGGTCTGCTGGAAGAGCCGTTCATCGGAGAGGAAATGGACGACGAAGCCGTGATGGAAACTCCGATAGTCCATGATCCGGGGCGCGATCTGGGAGAGGGGGAGGTAGGAGATCGTCGCCTCTCCCACCCCGACCTCCTCGGGGAGAAAGGCGGCGGTGGCTTCGAGTACGGAAAGGATGCTGCCGTGGGTCAGCATCACCCCCTTGGGGTTCCCGGTCGTCCCCGAGGTGTAGACGATCGTCGCCACGGCGTCGCGGTTCGTGTCACTCAGGCGGCTGCTGAACTCGTGGTGATGAACGAAACGGAGTTCCTCCCCCGTCTCCATCAACTGCTTGATCGACACGAGCTGGTAGTCGAGCGCGGGCGCATCGAGGAGATCGGGGGTAAACTGGCCCGATGGCGTCTCCTCGAGCACGGAGGTGTCCTCGTAGGTCAGTCCCTCCTCCAGCGTGATCACGATCTTGAGATCGGGGAGCCGCGATTTGAAACGCATCACGTTGGAGAGGCGCTCCTCGGTATCGACGAAGATGCAGTTGGCCTCGGAATGTTCGAGGATATAGAAGACCTCCTCCGGTCCGGCATTCTTGTAGATCGGACAGGTGATCCCCCCGATCGCCTGGGCTGCGAAGTCGATGTAGAACCACTCCGGACAGTTCGCGGCATAGATCGCGACCTTGTCCTCCGGCTGGAAGCCCTTTTCGATCAGTCCGATCCCCACGCTCGTGATCCATCCTCCCAGATGGCTCCATGACGTCTCCTGCCAATTGCGGCGGACCTTCCTCCGGAAGGCGGGCTGGTTTCCAAAACGCTCCACCCGGTTGAAGATCATCTGGGGAATGTTCGGCTCCAAATTCACGGCCATCACCTCGTGCTGAGCGCGTAACGTTTTCGAGCAGCGATTCAATGGCTCGATTATAGCGATGTCGCCCGAAAAGATCAATCGGTTTCTGAACGAAGCGGCCACGTCACCAAGATGGGACTTTGGAGAAGGAGAGGGATGCACGAAGCTCGAGGCGGGGAGGTGACAGCGGAAGGCAGAGGGAATATAATGGCTCCCATCGGTATCCCCTTGTAGCGAGGAAAGGTGTTCATGACGATTCTCAGCAGACCGATCGAAATCCTCCTGGTCGGAGGGGATGCGGAAATCCTCCGGAGGATTTCAGAGACTCTGAGTGCAGGGAGGAGGGGAGTGCGGACCCGGACTGCAACCGATGAAAGCGAGGCCATCGAGATCCTGGGAGGCAGTCCGGGTGAAACCCCACGCCCCGATCTCGTCGTCCTCGCCCCTGCCACCCCCGGAGAGGAAGAAGGAATCCTCACGGCGATCAAAGGGGATGAGAGGCTCCGGAGGGTTCCGGTGATCGTCCTGATCCATCACGATGCCCCCTCGGCGATCCTGGCCGCTTACCACCGGGGTGCCAACGCCTGTATCGTCAGACCCGCGGAGCGCGCCGAATTCGAAGACATGGTGGGAAAATTGCGGGACTTCTGGCTTCAGACCGTCAGTTTCCCTTCATGAAGCGTTTCCCCGGCTGCTGGCGGTGTTTCGTCCGGGATCGGAGGGGTCCGACACATGTCGGGTGAGCCTGACGAGGGGCGCGCCACGCGCATATGGATCGGATGCGTGCTTTGCGCGGCGCTCCTTGCACTCTCCGTGAGTGCGCCCCTCGTTCGGGTGGCACGTGCCCCGGCGTTGGCGATCGTCTTGTGGCGGCTCCTCTTTGCGCTCCCCTACTTTTCCGCTGCCGCGTTCCTGCGGCGGGAACGGTGGCCGCTGTGGCGCGGGGGATGGGCCGGTCTCTTCCTCGCGTTCCACCTCATCTCCTGGATTACGGCGGTCCAGCGAACCTCGATTGCCAGTGCCACGCTGTTGGTGACCACCGGCACGCTCTGGTCTGCCCTCCTTTCGCGCCCCCTCCTGGGGGAACGGGTCGAGCGGCGGCAGTGGATCGGACTCGTCGTTGCCTTCCTCGGGATCGGCATCGTGGTGACGGGCGGGGGAGGGGGCGCGCATCACCTTTCCGGGGATCTCCTGGCGCTCCTTGGAGCCTTCTGCTGGGTGGGCTATGTCTTCTCCGGACGCCGCGCGCGCGGAGAGAGTGGTTTCTTCGCCTACGTCGCCACGGTCTATCTCACCGCTGCGGTCGTCACCGCCCTTGTGGTCGCGAAGATGGGGACGCCCTGGCGGGGGTTCGACCGGGTGACCTGGTTCGCCTGTGCGGCACTGGCGTTCTTCCCCACCCTTCTTGGCCATGGCGGACTCAATTACCTCCTGCGCTTCAAGGGACCGGTGGAACTCGGCCTCTGGATCTTGAGCGAGCCGTTCCTGGCCACCCTCATCGGATGGATCGTGCTGGGAGAAGTTCCGGCCTTCCGCGTCATTGCCGGGGGCATCCTCACCCTCCTCGGGATCGGGCTCGGGATCTCGGCGCCCCCCCCGGAGCCGGGGGGGCATGAGACGAGGTGAGCGCGTTACGAAGAGAACGAGAAAGGGGAACCCTCCGAAAAAGTGAGACGACGCCCTCGATTTTCTGATCGTCCGTCCCGAATTCCATGCTCGAATCTCTCCTCCCCTGCCCCCCAGGGGAGGAGGATTCTCCTCTGATTTCCCCGCCGGCAACCGATGCATCGTGGCGGGTATGGCGCATCCCTGCTCCCTGGGGCGGGAAGGGGATGCCCTATGGCCCAAACTTTGCACTTCACCTTTGAAACACGATCGCCACCATCCGGGAAGAGACAAAGGAGGAAGACGATGAAGCGAAGCGCGGTGGGAAAGACCCACATCCACATCATCTCCTGGATCGCCCTGCTCCTTCCCCTCGTTGCCGTGGCCTGTGGCGGAGAGGGGGAAGATACGAACAAGACGGAGGCAGGCATCCAGAGCAACGGCGGCGGAAACGAGCCCGCAGCCGCACCGGCGGGAGACGGGGAAGGACAGGGCTCCGACGCCGTCTTCGACGATGGGGAATCGGGCGCAGCAACCGGGTCGGAAACGGGTGCGGAAGCCGAGTCGGGAGAATTCTCCGTATCGGAGACAGAGGAGGCATCGGCAGAATCTTCCGCGGAACTCGTCTGTTCGGAAGAACCGAAGTTCTTCTATTTCTCCTACGACGATTCGGCCAGCACCGCCGGCGTCGAACTGACGAAGTCCGCCCTCCAGTCGGGGCGGGTGCCCTCGAAGGGGTGGGCACGACCCTGGGAGTTCCTCAACTATGAACACTTCTCCCAGGAGGGCGCGGAGAAGATCGGTCTCTTCGATGTCTCCGTCGGCCTCTGGGATCTCAAGGACCCCACCGATCCGAAACGCACGGTCTACGATCTCGGGATTCACCTCTCGGCGCCGACGATCACGCGGGAGGAACGGCGCAACGCCGTCGTCACCCTGATCGTGGACGTCTCCGGCTCGATGGATACGGAACTCCTCTACGATTCGGGGGAGAGCCAGATCAAGACCCTCCTCGATGCGGCCAAGTTCGGGCTCTCCGTGATGTACGGCAGCCTCAAGCCGGGCGACGTCGTCAATCTCGTGGAGTTCTCCGACGACGCCGACGTCGTCTTCGAGGGATACGCCTACACCGACGGCGAGGAGCGCTATCTCCAGTATATCGAGGCGCTCCACACGATCGGGAGTACGAACCTGAACCGGGGGATCGAACTCGGCTACGAAGTCGCGTGGCGCCAGTACGATCCGGCGAAGATGAACCGCGTCATCCTCCTGACCGATGCCTACGCCAATCGGGGTGAGGTCAATCCCAGCGTGATCGCGCAGGCGACCTCGATCAACGAGCGGGAGGGGATCTACTTCTCCGGCATCGGTTTCGGCGCAGACTTCCAGGAGGCGTTCCTCGACGAGTTGACCGAGGCGGGGAAGGGAGCCTACTTCGCGGTCATCACCCCCTTCGACGCGAAGCGTGCCTTCAAGGACCGCTTCATCGCGCTGCTGAGCGTTGCGGCCAGGGACGTGCGCTTCCGCCTCGACTTCCCGGAGATGCTCACCCGCCGGATCACGGCCTCCGAGGAATCCTCGACGAACGAATCGGAGGTCGCCACGACGAACTTCTCGTTCAACACCTCCCAGTTCTTCTTCGAGGGGTTCACCCTCTGTGATCCACAGACCCCCCTCGACCCGGAGGCGACCTTCACGCTCGAGATCCAGTACAAGGATCCCGAGACGAAGGAGGCGAAGCGGGAGGTCGTCGAGAAGAAGGTCTCCGAGATTCTGGACCGGAATGTCGGGAATGTAAGGGACGCCCATCTCGTGACGCTCCTGCCTCTCCTCATTCAGGGGGCGGTTTCCTCCGAGGATGCGCGGGCGGATCTCTCGGTCAACTTCACCGGATATACCTCCCAGCTCGGCGACGAATATCGGGATCTCATCGATCGCTGGTTCACACTCACCTCGGGGAAGGAAGCCCTCTGATCCTCCCGACGTTTCGAGACGGTATCCGATCCCTTCGGCGCTCCCTCCTTCACCGCCGTAACCGTTCACGCCTATCGAAAAATTTCTTGTCATGATGGAAAGCCGATCGCCCCCGAGTGGGGGAAAGGGGGTCTTTCATCGATCGATTGCGGCGGGCATCCCGAGCCTCCATCATTGCTCCCGGCGTGCTTCCCAGGCGTGGATCTGGGAGAGGGTGAGGGGATGGCGGGTGATCTGCTCGGCGAGCCAATCGCGGCCGTAGATCTCGATGCCGTTGATGGCACTCTCCGCCTCCGCCTGGGGGGTGAGGGGACGGTTCGTGACGATCCCGAGCGAAAAGTCGCACCCGAAACGTTCGCCGTAGAAAGACTTCGCCCGCAGGATCTCTCCGATGACGGAATGGGGGCCAAGGGAACTGCGGCCCGACTTCACCTGGAGGAGGAATCCCCGCTCCCCTCTGCGCGCAACGACGTCCGCGCCATGGTCCCCCCGTCTCGGCGTGAGGATCACCGCATACCCCGCCGCATCCCAGAGCGCCGCCACGGCAGCCTCGAAGCAGAAGGGCTCCAAGGTGTCGAGATCCTCGATCCCAAGGGGAGACTCGGCTGCAAGGGGGTGGGAGGAGCCCGGAAGATGCTCATGGAGATGCTCGAAGAGTTCCAGGGGAGAGATCTCCGCCTGCTCCGTGGGGAAGAGGGAGGCACGCGCAAGAGCGCGCTTCCGTTCGAGCAATTCGTGGATCACGAGATCGAAGCTCTTGAAATCGTCCGAGACCGCCATGGGAAGATGCACGTAGACCGTGCGTCTCTGTCCGATCCGGTACACCCGGTCCGTGGCCTGCTCCTCCCTGGCCGGATTCCAGGAACGGGTGTAGTGGATCACATGGTTCGCGGCGGTGATGTTGAGACCCACCCCCGCGGCCAGCGGAGAGATGACGATCGCGTGGAAGCCGGGTTGCGCCTGGAACCGCTCCACCGCTTCCCGGCGGCTCTCCTTGCTGCGGGTCGCATGCACCGGGGTCTGGCCGTGGATGATGCTCGGGTTGACCCCGAAGCACTCGCGCAGGAGCCGGGCCAGGAGACGCTGCGTCTTGCGCCGATCGGAGAAGAGGATCACCTTTTCCCCTCGCTCTCGAATCTCCTCGAGGCACCGGTGGGTCTCTGCGAGCTTCGCGGAGGTGGCCAGGAGGCGATCGATCGGAATGGCATCGATCTCCCGGTCGGGGAGAGCGGGATGATCGCTGATATCGCGGATCTCGAAGAGGCATCTCAGCATTGCGTTGCGTCCCGGCGCCCTTTCCTCCACCCCCCCCCGCAGGGCGGCCAGGTAGCGGGCCTCCTGTTCGGGGGGCATGCGCCGCTTGCGGCAGACGATCCGCTTTGGGGGCAGGGCTTCGAGTACGTCCTCCTTGAGACGCCGCTTGATGTGGCATCCGATCTGCGCGCGGAGCCGTTCCCCGAGCTGCTCGAGATCGGTCTCCTCCTTCTTGAGGGGGGTCTGGTAGCTCTGCGCAAACGATCGGGCACTCCCCAGGAGACCCGGCACGATGAAGTCGCAGATCGACCAGAGATCGACGAGGGTGTTCTCCACCGGGGTGCCGGTGGCTGCGATCTTGAAATCGGCCTTGAGCGCTTTCACCGCGTTCGTGACGAGGGTTCCCGGGGTCTTGATCTTCTGGGCCTCGTCGAGAACGACCACGCTCCATGCGATGCGGCAGAACTCGAATTGCCGCCGGCGCAGCGTTTCGTAGGTGGTGAGCACGATCCCAGCGTCCCCCTTCCCCACGTCGTCCAGGTTGTGTGCGCCCCCGTACTCCCGCACGACCGGCATCCGTTGCGCCCAGAACTTCCCGTACTCTTCCTCCCAGCTTTCGAGGAGGGAGACGGGGGCCACGAGGAGGTAGGGTTTCCCTTCCACGTTTCGCTTCGCCCGGTGCCAGGAGAGGAAGGCGAGGATCTGCAAGGTCTTGCCAAGGCCCATGTCGTCGGCAAGGAGCGCCCCACGGTATCCGTCGAGGTGGAGGCTCTGGAGCCAGGCGATCCCCTCCCGCTGGTGAGGAAGGATCTCCACCCCCCCCTTCAGGCCGGGAATGGCCTGGTAGCGATGCTCGAAACGATCGGGCGCGAGGGGAGCGCGGGGCTGCGCCTCCGCATGTTCGAGGGTCTCGATGTTTTCCTTGATGATGAGGACCGGTTCCCCCCCCTCCCCCTGGTTTATGGGGCGATCGGGTTGCTCCCATTGCCGCCGGGCATGGCGAAGCGCCGATCCGGCGGCCTGGAGCGGAATCTCCTCTCCCTCCCAGCGCATGGCGCGCGCCCCCTTGGCTCTCGCTTCCTCGTAGGCCGCTGCGAAGCGTTCGACCGCCTCCCGGGTGGGGAAGGGGATCCTGAGCCGTTGCGTGGGGGAGGTTTCCACGATCGATCCCGGAATCCACTGCGACTTGTAGGGGGAGACGAAGGGGTAGACCCGGGGCTTGTAGAGGCCGATACGAACGACGCGTTCGCTGAAGTCGTCGAGATCGATCAGATCGGGGTCGAAGATCTCCTGCGGCGCTTCGAGGAGACGCTCGCGCATCTCCCCTTCGAGCCGCCGGTACTTCTTGATCTTTTCGAGTTCACGCTGCTGCGCGGGGGAGAAGACGATCCGCCGGCGCTTCCCCTCCGGAGACTCGAGCGAATAGACCTTCCGGATCCGCGGAGACCGGAAACGCTTTTCGAACTGAGGCTGGTCGATCCCCTCGATCTCCGGGTGGAGGGTGATCGTCCCTTCCCCCTGCCGTTCGATCTTGAGGCGGATCCGTTCCGGAAGCACGACCTCTTCGTTGGCCAGGTACGGATCGAGGTACACCTCCCCCGCCCTGGCCAGCGCGCGGATCTCGGCGAATCTCGACCAGTGGCACTCGATCGTGCGCGCCCCCTCGGGGAGGGCATCGAAGGCCGCCACCGCCTCGCAGAGCCGGAACTGAGGAGGCGTGAGGCGATAGGTCACCGCCCCGTCGATCGTGATGAAACACCCCACCCGCGCAACGGCAAAGGGTGGGGCCAGAGGGTGGGGGAGGAATTCGAGCCGGTAGCGGAACGACGGATCGGGGATGATCGCCTCGTTCGGGAAGAGTGCGATCTCGAAGGGGTAGGGATCGGGGAGTCCCACGATCTGCCCCTCCTCCCTGTCGAGATCGGCAACGACCTCGTGAGGGACCTTCACCCCTTGCGGCACCGAAACGGCCAGGCCATTGTCGAGCCATTCCTCGAGGAGATGGGCGGCTTCCCCTTCTCCCCCGGTTCCCTCCGCCGATCGGCGGAAGAGCACGCCATCTTCGGCGACCTTGAACGCGATCATTCCGATGGACTCCTCTCTCCCCCTCAGCGTCTCGCCTTTCCCCTCTGCCGGGGCTCGATCCCGAGGTATTCCCGGAACCACCGATCGAACCGCCATTGCCATCCAGAATGATGATTCACCTTCCCTTCCAGGCCGTTGATCCCCCAGCATGCCGGATCGAGGAAAGCGTTGCCCTGGTCCATGAGTCTGCGGGATTTGAGGGCATGGATCGAGTATGTTTCCTTCTCCAGGGAAGGAGCGTTGCCGTTCGGGATGAAATAGACGTAACAGGCGTCCCCTGTCTTGGCGAACTCGACGAAGAGGTAGTCATCGATCTGGATCAGGATCGCGTTCTGCTGCCTCCCCGCGAGCCTGCCGACGCGGGACTCGAAGTAAGGAGCAAGGGTGGGATCGTGTTGGAGATGATACCGTTCTCCCTCGTTCACGTAGAGCTTGAAGCGCTCGATGGCATCGATGTAGCGCAGCCAGAAGGCCTTTCGATCCGCATCGACCACGATCTTGTCGAAGAAGCGCTCGATGAAGTTCTGGGTGATCCACCCCTTGACGATGCGGCAGGCCTCCTCCCACCTCTTGCGCTCCGCCGGCGTGGCGTCCGGCCAGGGGCGGCAGGCGACCGGATCGATCGGGTCGCCGATCTCGCTGCGGAAGAGGCGTTCGATCCGCCCTTTCAGGGGGGCAAGGGGGGGAAGCGCTTCACACCCCACGACGAGGGGCGCAATGCCGCGACGGACGACTTCTCTCTTCTTCACCCCTTCGAGGAAGTCGAGGATCTCGCCTGCGTGCCGCAGGGGGTTCTTTCCCTTCATCGCCCTCTCCGTATAGGCGAAGAGGAAGTGCTGGAAGTACTCACTGTCCCGCAGGGAATCGGAGATGTCGAGGTATTCCATCCCCCGATCGAGGGGAACCTCCTTCTCGAGGAGGAAACGGGCCGCCAGCTCAGGGCCCGCCTCGGCGGTGAAGAAGACGATCCGTTCCCCCAGCTTCCTCCTCCCCCTGGCGTGCAGGAGGGCGCGCAGCCGCGCTCCGTTCTCCCGGGGGAGGGAGCGCCAGTAGCGCAGAAGGGCAAAGCGGAGCGGAGCGATCAGGCGATTCCGCCAGTGGCGTTCGATCAGGGAGAGGGCGAGCGCAAGATGGGGGGACTCGGCGATCGAAGGTTTCTCGCCGAGCCGGTAGGGGAGCGCCCAGGCCAACCGCCTCACCTGACGCCGGGAATCGAACGCCCGAAAGATCGCCGCCTCCCCCAGGGGAGCATGGAGGAAGAAACGCCGGCAGGTCTCCGCCATCCGGGAGGCGTCGGGGCGACCGAGATCCCGGGCATCACCGCTGATTCGCACGAGTCTTCGCTTCTGCTCGGCGAGCACCCGTTCGGTCTCCTTCTCGATCATCCCCCGGGCGGCAAGGGGGAAGGATGCCGCCGAGAAGGAGAAGGAGAGCGATCGTTTCGCCGCCTCGACCCGATCACGTTCTTTGCCCGGCTTCAAGGTTGCGTTCTCCTCGTTTCGGCATTCCCGCGCTGGCCCTCTCCCCCCCCGCGGCCAGGGGGGATGCCGTGGGTCTTTCCCGAGGGGAAACCGATCCCCAGGATCTCGCCGATTTGCCGTTCCGCGTCGGTGCGCACCCGGAACTCGACCCGGCGGGAGGCCTTCTTGTCCTCCACGCCATCCCGGAGGATCCGTTTGCTGAAGGAGAGGCCGTTGGCCGTGATCTTGCTTCTCGCCCATTCCCGTCGCGCGCCGGAGAGGAGGTCGAGGCAGAAGGAGAGGACGCTGCGGGTTCGATCCTGGGAGAGGCGCATGTTGTAGATGTAGGCGAGATCGGAGGAGACATGGCGGTTCCACTCGCTCGAGGTATGCCCCTCGATCCGGATCTCCTCGATATTGTCGCGGTACGCCTCCTGGAGGAGGATCCCGATGTAACGGGGAAAGAAATCACGAAGGATCTCCTTGAACCTCGGTTTGAGGCGCGCGTCCCCGACCCCGAAGAGGACCTCCGGCTCCCGGAAGCGCACAGAGAGCGTCTTCTGGTCGATCACCGCGTCCCACCGCTCGAGATCCTTGGCGAACTCGCGGTAGAGATCCTCGTAGAGATCCTCCTTGAGCCGCTTGTAGGTCTGTGCGATCGCCTGGATCTGCTCCGCGGCCCGCTTCACCGCCTCGGTCTCCTCCCGTTTCCGCTGGAACTCCTTTTCGAGGCGCAGCAGCGTGCTCGAGAGGAGGAGGATGAAGATGAGGAGGAGCGCGGCCATGAGATCCCCGACCGAAAGCGCGAAGGGGTTCTCCTCCGTCGGTACGGCCCGAAGGAACGGTGGACGCATCAGCGCTGCTCCTTCATTTCGACGACATCTTCCAGCAGTTCGCTCAATTCTTCGACCATGCTCTTGAGTCTGTCGGCCGCCTGGGAAAGGTTCTCCGCAAAGTCGCGGAGGTACTGGTTGAGCGAATCCCGGGTCGTCTCCTGGTAACGGCCGAGCCCCTGCTCGATCTCCTCGAAGATGCCGGAGAGTCCCTCCCGGATGGTGAAGAAGTCGTGGGTCACGCGTTCGTGGAGTTTCGTCGTGTCTTCGAGGGATTGCTCGATCTTCGCCAGAACGTCATGGAGCCGCTCTGTGGCCTGGACGCTTCCCTTCTGGAAGGTCTCGAGCGTGTCGATGAGCCGGTTGCCGCTCTCCTCGACGGTCGTGGCATGGGAGGAGAAGGCCGTTGCGCATCGGTCGAGGGTGCCGATGCCTTCGTGCAACCCGGAGAGGATGTCGTTCATTCCTGCGGTCAGCTTTCCAGCGGATTCGAGATGTTCCCGGTGCTGCGCGAGCGTCGCGCGGACGGCCTCGATCTCGGCGCGCATTCCGGCAAGGAGACGCGCGTGCATCCCTTCGGCCCGTTCGATCTCCTCCTCCGTCCGTTCGGTGAAGCGGGTGAGTGTCCCTTCGAGGCGCTCGGCGCTTTCATGAAGCCGTCGTTCGAAGATCTCGCCACTCTCTCGCAGCCCCTCGATGTGGGCCGCGATCGTCTCCTGGGACGCTTGCAGTTGCGCGGGGAGCCGTTCGAGCAAGTGTGTCGAGCGCTCCGCGGCCGCGACGATCTTTTCGAGGGGTTCCGTCATGCGCTCCGAGAGGATCTCCTCGATCCCCTCCTCGAAGTTCTGGAAGCTCTCACGCATCCCTGTCTGGAACCGTTTCGTCCCCTCCTCGAAGAGGAGCTGTTGCGCCCGACGGGCCTCCTCGACCTCTTCGGTGAAGCGGGCGAGGAAAGCGGAGAGGGCCTCCTCCTGGCGCTGGAGTCGTTGTTGCGCGGTCGTCTCGAAGCCCTTGGCCATCCCGGCGAAGGTCTCCGTCTGTCGCTGGAGTTCCTGGCGGGTGGCGGAGAAGACGCCTTTGAGCAGCGAGCGGGTGGTGGCGATCTGCTGCTCGTTGGCCGTCTGCATCGAGTGGACCGTCTCGGAGAAGAGCGCATGGGCCCGTTTGCGTTCGGCCGTCATCTCCTGGAGCGTCTCATCGACCCGCTGCGGGAGGCGATCGAGCTGGCCGGTGGAGGTCTCGACGATGTGAGCGATCCTTTCGAGCGATTCGGCCATCCTCGTCGAGAAGATCTCCTCGACCCCCTTCCCGATCTCCTGGAGGATGTTCGAGAGTTCCCTTTCGAGCCGTTCGACGAGGTGGGCGTTGCTCTGCATGCCGGTTTCTTCGATCTTTGCGAGGATCCGCTTCATCTCTTCGAAGAGGGGACCGAACGATTCGCCAAAAGCTTCTCCGACGGCATCCCGGAGCCGATCTCCCAGTGCATGGATCGTCTCGGTAGAGAGCATGATCCCCTCGGCAAGATCGGTGGAGAAGCTCTTGATCGCGGCTCGCACCTCTTCCGCCTCGTCGAGGAGTTTCCGGAGGATCCTGCCGATCGGAAGCTCGATCTCCTCTCCACCCTTCGTTCGGGCGGTCACGGAGAGGTGGCGGGAGAGGATCGTATCGATCCGGTCCGCGAGGCGTTCCTCCTGCCAGGCCGCAGCGGCCTCCTCGGTGAGGAGGAAGGTTGCGTTCAAGCGCTCGACGAGGGCCTGGCTCCTCCTTTCGACCCTCCGGACCATCGTCTTTTCGAGGAGGGAGAAGAGGATCGAGGAGAGCATGCCGGCAATCGAGGTCCCGAAGGCGGTCTTCATCCCACGCAGAAGATTGCCGATGCTCTCCCGGATCATGACGTCGTTGCCGACTTGGAAGTCGGAGAGCCCCCAGGTCAGACCGACGAAGGTCCCCAGGACGCCGACCCCCACGAAGAGGCCGGGGAGCGCGAACCAGTAGCGCAGGTCCATGGAGACGCTGAGAAGACGCGTCACATCGAAGTAGTTTCGGGCATCGTGCGTGGTTTTCCGCGCTTCTCGAAGGAAGGTTGCGGTGTATTCCCGCCACAGGGGAGTGAGAGGGTTGCCTGCCGTCTCGAAGGCCGTAGCGAATCTGTCGAGGAACTCGTCGATCTCTGGCGGTGTGTATTCCCGATCGAGGTCACCCTTCCCCCTTGCCCCTTCCTCTCCCTCCGCGTTCCGAAGGAGCCGCTCGACGCGCTGGCGAAGGGAATCGGTCTTCCAGAAGAACCAGAGGCTCGAGAGGAGGAGATAGAGGGCGATGGCCAGGATGAAGTTCCTCGTGAGCCCTTCCCCCGGCCCCGGTTCGACCAGCCACTTGAGTACTTCCAGGACGATCATACCTCCTCCATCTGAAACGTTCTCTCCAGCGTAAAGGAAAGGACGGCAGGATGTCAATTCTTCCTTTCCCCCTCCGTTCCTCTCCGGCGCGGCGGGGTTGACGGGGAGCAGGGCGGCCTCTATAATGCGCCCCGATTCGAGACGATCCTGACTTCCGATCGGGCGGAAGCGGCGTCTCGTGGGAGGGATGATGAAACTCCTCAATGTCGTCGGCGCCCGGCCGAACTTCATGAAGATCGCCCCGATCATGGAGGAACTACGGCGGCGCCGGGAGGGAGGAGCGGCCGTGGAGACGCTCCTCGTGCATACGGGGCAACACTACGACCGGGCGATGTCGGCGGCCTTCTTCGACAAGCTCGGGATCCCCTACCCCGACATCGATCTCGGGGTCGGTTCGGGGAGCCACGCGGAGCAGACGGGGCGGGTGATGATCGCCTTCGAGAAGGTCCTCTTGCAGGAATCACCCGATCTCGTGGTCGTCGTGGGGGATGTGAACTCCACGCTCGCCTGCACGGTGACGGCCCGCAAGCTCTGGATCCCCTGTGCCCACGTGGAGGCGGGGCTTCGGAGCCGGGACATGCGGATGCCCGAAGAGATCAACCGGATGGTCACGGACATCCTCTGCGACTACCTCTTCACGACCGACCCGGAGGCCAACGAGAATCTGGCCCGGGAAGGGATCCCGCGGGAGCGGATCTTCTTCGTGGGCAACGTCATGATCGATACGCTCCTCGAGCAGCTTCCCAAGGTGGATCGGATCACCCGCTTCGAGGGGCTCGGGGCGTACGCCGCGCTGACGCTCCACCGGCCGAGCAACGTGGACGACCGGGAGACCTTCCTGCGGATCCTCGGGGCACTCGAAGAGATCGCCACCCGGATTCCGATCGTCTTTCCGATCCATCCCCGGACGCGAAAGCAGGTGGAACGCTTCGGGCTCCAGGAAAAGTTCCCCCCCCTCCCCGACGATCTCTCGGCGAACGCGCCCACCAAAGGGATCTGGACGACCCCTCCCCTCGATTATCACGAGATGCTTCGATTGCAACGGGACGCGAAGATGGTCCTCACCGATTCGGGGGGCCTCCAGGAGGAGGCGACCATCCTCGGGGTGCCATGCATCACGCTCCGGGAGAACACCGAGCGCCCCGTCACCGTCACCCTCGGCACGAACGAGATCGTGGGCACCGATCCCGAACGGATCGTCGATGCGGCCGACCGCGTGCTTGCCGGCAAATGGAAGCGGGGCGAGCGCCCCCCCCTCTGGGATGGAAAGGCCGCGGAGCGAATCGTCGATCGGATCTTCGAGGAATTCGGCGTCAGGTGATCTCCCGGATCGGATATCCCAGACGGGAGAGGTCGCTGACGATCTGCTGGCCGTGGGCCTTGTTCCTCGTCTCGAGGATGATGTTGATCTTGACGTAGCCGAGCGGAAGATCGGGCGCGGTGCGGTCGTGAGTGATGTCGAGGATGTTCCCCTTGACCGCGGAGACCCCATCGACGAGCTTCTTGAGATGGCCCGGCGTGTCGGGCACATGGGCGGAGAACTGGAGGAAGCGCCCGGAGCGGGAAAGCCCGCGGGTGATGATGCTCGATATCGTATGGAAGTCGATGTTCCCCCCGCTGACGATGACGCAGATCTTCCGCCCCTTCCATCGCGCGGGATTGGAGGCGACCAGAAGGGGGGCCAGGGCGGCGGCGCCGGCACCTTCGGCAACGACCTTGCAGCGCTCCATCAGAAAGAGGATCGCCTGCGCGATCGCGTCGTCATCGACCTGGAGGAAACGATCGACGTGGTTCCGGCAGATCTCGAAGTTGATCTTGCCGGGGCGTTTGATCGCGATCCCCTCGGCGATCGTGGGGCGATAGAACGCCTCGATCCGCTCTCCCCTGGTGATCGATTCCGCCATTCCCGGCACATGGCTCGACTGGACCCCCACGATCTCGATCGAGGGATCGTGGCTCTTTGCGGCCAGGGCGACGCCGGAGACGAGCCCCCCGCCTCCGACCGGACAGAGGAGGGTATCGATGTCGGGGAGTGCCTCGAGGATTTCGAGACCCACGCTCCCCGCGCCATAGACGATCTGCCAGTCGTCGAAGCCGTGGACGTAGGTCTTCCCCCGTTCCCGGGCGAAACGGTCGGCCGCCTCGAAGGCCTCCTCGAAACTCTTGCCGTGGAGGTGAACCTCTGCGCCATAGCCCTGAGTGGCTTCGATCTTGACGAGGGGGGTCGTCTCCGGCATGAAGATGTAAGCGGCCATCCCGAGATCGGAGGCCGCCTTGGCCAGGGCCTGCGCATGGTTTCCGGCCGAAGTCGTCACCACGCCGGCCGCGGCCGCCTCCGGGGAGAGCTGGAGGAGACGATTGAAGGCACCGCGCAGTTTGAAGGAACCGGTCGTCTGGAAGAGTTCCATCTTGAGATGGACGTCGGCGCCGAGTTGCCGGGAGAGGGTCTCGGAACGGTCGATCGGGGTGGGTTTGATCCGGTCGCCGATCCGCTCGCGCGCGGCCTCGAGGCGGGAACGGTGTGCCTTCATCGTCCCTCCCCTGCATGTGCCCGCAGTGCTTCGAGCCGCTCCCGGATCGGATCGGGGAGATCCTCGAGGAAAACGGGACCCAGGTATCGGGTGGCCACGAGATAGGAATCTTCGATCCGATCCTTCCCGTAGATCAGGAAGGCGATCCCGGCCTCCTGCTCCTTCCCCACCGACATCTGAAAGCGGGGGGGGAAGGAGCCGCCGGTATCCTCGATCGGGAGGGCGAGGTCGCGCACGGGGTTACGCGCCACGATCGTGTGGAGGAAGAGCGCATCGAACGACCCCATCGCCCGGCTCACCGGAGAGGCCGTCTCCGGCGCCGGGGCCTCCTCCACCTTGAGATAGCCGAACCGCTCGGGAAACCCGTCCGGGAAGAAGGCATCCGTCAGTTGCGCCCGGGTCGGTACCGCCTCGTAGAGCGCAATGTAGGCCTCGACCTTCAGACGAATCGAGAGGATCTGGATTCGTTCGGCATCGATCCGCTGGGCCAGGAGGTGTGCCTCCCACGTGCGAGCGGCCTGGCGAAGGAGGAGGGGAAGCATACTCCCCGCAACGAGCAAGATCACGATCAGAACTCCCACTTTTCGGCGCATCTGCCATCCCCTTTGCGTGCGATCGTTGGCCGGCTCCTTCCAGGCGGCTCCCGGAAGGGGTCGGAGCCTTTCTCCCGGGGGGATGTCTCTGCAAATCCCACTCCAATTCTTCTCCCTTTCCACGTCTCTTTGGAGAGATGGGTGTTCGCGCAGATCGAGAGGAGAGGAGGTTGCGATCCTCAGGGAAAAAAGGGAGGGAGAAAAGGGAATTTTTTTTCCACTCCCGGGGAGGAAGTTCATTCTCCGGCCTTTTCCACGCGGTCGAGCCGGAGTGCCACGGAGTTGATGCAGTAGCGTTTGCCGGTGGGGGGGGGGCCATCGTCGAAGACGTGCCCGAGATGGGCATCGCACCGCTTGCAGAGGACCTCGGTGCGGGTCATCCCATGGCTCGTGTCGCTTTCGAAGCGGAGCCGATCCAGTGCGATCGGTTGCCAGAAGCTGGGCCATCCGGAGCCGGAGTCGTACTTCGTCTCCGAGGTGAAGAGTTCGTTGCCGCAGCAGACGCAGCGATAGATCCCCTTCTCCTTGGTGGCATGGTATTCGCCGGAGAAGGGGGGTTCGGTCCCCTTCTTCCGGGTCACCTCGAAGGCTTCCTCGGAGAGGAGGGCTTTCCATTCGGCTTCCGTTTTTTCGATCTTGTCGGACATCGTCGTTTCTCCATCGAACGGGGGCGTAGGGAAACCCGTGCCCCCATGGGGTTCTTCACGGTTCGGGAGGGGAGGCTTGCGAATCGGTTCGCTTCCGCCCCCCTTTCCGGCCGAGGAAGTAGGCACTGCCATGAATCACGTAGGCGGTCTCGAACCGGGCGAGGAAGCGGTCGAGGTACTTCATCCAGAAGAGGAGCCAGGTGAAGAGATCGACGTTGAGATTGTAGAGCGTCCTCCGATTGAAGGAGAAGAGGATCGCCAGGAAGTGGACGAGGAGGTGGCAGAGCGTGGAGGCCGGCCCCCGGTTGAAGCCGCTGTCGATCCGTTCGAAATCGCCACAGAGGATCTCCACTCCCTGCACCGAGAAGCGGTAGAAGTCGTGGGGATCGCTGTGGAAGGGGAAGACGAAGGGGACGCTGACATAGAGCGTTCCCCCCGGCTTGAGGATCCGGTGGAACTCGGCCACGACACGCTGGGGATCGCGGACGTGCTCGAGCGTGCTCACCGTCACCACGCAATCCACACTCTCCGGCGCCACCATCGAGAGATCGTGTGCATCGGCGACGAGATCGACCCCCGGGGCCGGGGCGATATCGACGCAGACGACCCGTGCCCCCCTCGGAGGGGCGCCGAAGGCGTAGACCCCGCGCCGGTCCTTGGAGCCGACATCGAAGATCACCGCGCCCTCCGGAAGGTCCGCATAGGGGGAGCGGGCGGGGAGCTTGAACATGTAGTTCGTGGAGGGCGGCGCAGGGAGCCGATGGTAGAGCCGCTTGAGACAGCGGAGGAAGGGGGAGTCCACCCCCTTCCCTCCCGGCTCATCGCCCGGGAGGACTTCGTTTTTTTCCACGGATCGTGGCATCGTCTTGGGGTTCTTCCGACGTTACGCTACAAAGCCGGTCATTGCTTGAAGAAGGCGATCGAGTTCGTGGATGCGTGGGTGGCACGATCGAAGTAGGTCTTGAACTCGTAGGCGTTGAAATCGAAGGCCTCCTCCCCTTCGAGGGGCTCCATCGCGGTGATCCGCAGCTCCCAGAGGTAGGGCTGCCCCGATTCGAGGGAGAGCGGCGCATTGGGCAGATCGGGGAAGGTGGGGAGCGAGAACTGGGTGACGTCCTCGCCGTCGACCTGACCCGGGGTCATGATGTTCCACAACTCCGTGAAGAGGAGGATCAGATTGTCGGGGTTCTCGGGATCCTCGACGAGCTGGATGTGGGAGAGGCGCGACTGGGTGAGCCCGGGAAGGGGACTCGGTGGATCGATGTCGCCGTTGTACGCGCTGCCGTGCGTGAAGCGGGAACCGCTCACCCGCATCGAACCGATCGGCTTGAAGAAGTTGTCGAAGGTGAGATCGACGCGGCGATCGACGTTGCGGGCAACGATCGTCGTGGCCTGTCCCGTACCCCCCGAGACCTCGCCGGCGGTCACGACGATGTTGTAGGTGAGCCCTTCGTAGGCGCCCCCCTCCACGTCGTTACGCACGGTAGAAAGCTGCATGTCCACCCCATCGCTCGTGACCTGCGCGCAGGCGCCGGGTGGAGGATTGTCCCCGTCGAGGTAGATGCAGATGCCGGTGGGGAGGAAGCCGGCAAAGGGGGTGGGGCCGGAGAAGGGACGGAACATCAATTCGCCGGCCATGACGTCTTTCCCCTCCGGGATGTTCGTCACGTGGAAGGTCTGCGTGAACTCGAGCGTGTTGTTCACAGGGATGTCGAGGCCACTGGGGGTGCCCCCCACGTTCTGGTCCTTGAGGAGACCGGCCCGCTGGATCTCCATGGCGTTGAGCAACTGGGCGATGAAGACCCCGATGTCGGTGGAGCCGGAGTTGATGATCGCCAGGAGGTCGTCGTTGGCGATCTTCCCGCCCACCGCGGCGAAGGTGTGCTTCCCGGGCGAGACCGGGATGAGGTAATCGACCTCGAGGTTCCCCTGCTTGGGGATCGCCACGTTCCCGGGCAGGGCCAGGGGGATCCCGAAGAGGATCACGGTGCGGTTCGGCGCCAGGATTCCATTGATGTCGAAGCTCATGATCGCATCGATGTCGAGTTCCCGCGTGACGAAGGCGGCAAAGGTCTGGCCGCTCGTCGAGGAACCCCAGTCGGTGACGTTGCCGGACGGCTTGGCCTGGCTCGGCAACCCTTCGATCAGGGTTTTGAGCGCCACGACGATGTGGGCGGCGTTCACGGAGTAGAGGGAGAAGTTCGTCTTCCCCGGCTTTCCCACGTGCAGGTCGAAGGGGCCTTCCGGCACGTTCTCGATCGTCACCTTCCCGTCGGTGTCCGTGCTCCCGATGTTGTTCGGGAAGGGATCGTCCTGCGCCGGCCCGATCATCACGAAGGCGTCGGGGATCGGCTGTCCGCTCCGCTCATCGATCACCTCGACCTCCACGGTGCCGGTGTGCGGGCCCCCTTCGGTGCGGGGATTGATGTCGAGGCGAAGCCCTGCGAAGAGCCGATAGGAGCAAAAGTCGGATGCCCCCATGTGTTCTCCGACGATCGTCACCTCGAAGTCGCCCGGCAGATCGACCGACCAGGAGACGAGGCCGCTGGCCGCATCGATCTCCATGCCGCTCGGCCCCTTGGCCAGCGTCCAGGTGACCGGCCCGAAGCTCGGGTTCGCGGTAAACTCCGGTTGATACGTGTACGTATCGTCCAGGAAGGTGATGTCTTGCGGTGTCGGACAATTCGTGATCTCGAAGCTGGGACATTCGGAATTCTGCCCCAGGATCACGGTGGTGACGACCGCAAGGAAGAGCAATCTGAAGATCGAAGCGCGCCGCATGCTATCCTCCTGACAACCTGTCGAAGGGACCCGAAGGGCCCCGATGATCTGCGCCCTGGCAAGAGCCCCCTCAGTATATTACAATCCCGGGAATTTGGAAAGGGGAAACCAGGACGAGGGCAGGGCAATCGCATCGAATTTCCCGATAAGATCTGCGATCCCGTAGGATCTCGAAAGCAAGGGACTTCTCACATGACAGACACAGACGCCGGACTCCACGGCGTCTGGTCGGTAGATGCTTTCCACCCCTTTCGCGCCGGATGCTCCGATACCATGCGGATCCCGCGAATCATGGGGATTTTTGATGGGATTGCGCTGGCTCCGGAACGTTGACCCCCATGCTTCGATCGGGTACTCTGGCGGCTGAACGAATCTTTCCTGCCACCCCTGCGACGACCGTCGTCCCGGGAGTCGGCAGGCCCCTCATCGTCGTTGGGAGGTCGATTCCGATGTCTACGATGTCACGAAGGAACGATGCAGCGATCTTTCGGATGCTCCTTGCCTGCTGGGCGGTGCTCCTCCTGGCCGGCCCCCGTTGTCCTGGAAATGAGGAGGAGCCTTCGAGCGATCGGGAAAAGTTCGAGGCCTTTCTCGAAGACCTGCGCACCACGCCCACAACGCGCCAGAAGGAGGCGCTGACCGAGTCGTTCTTCCAGGAGATCGAGTATAGCGGGGGATTCCCAATCGTGGAGGATGGGGAAGCGGTCTTCGTCTACCTCCAGGCGCCGGGGATCAACACACCGATTCGCCTCTCGGGCGCCTTCAACGGATGGGACCCGGACGAGTACACGCTCGATCGGGCGGACCGGGACTTCTACCTCTTCTTCACGATCCTCCCCACATCGGTCTTCATCGGGGCGCCGAACTACAAGTTCGTGGGGAAAAACGATGAAGGGGGGGACGTCTGGTTCGCAGATCCCCACGCGCGCCGCTTCGATTACGACGACTTCGGGGAGTACTCCCTCGTCTTCGGGAACTCGGAGAGCCACCTCGAACGCTACCACGCCTTCCACGCCAACGCGCTCGACAACGACCGGGATCTCTACCTCTATCTCCCGCCCGGCTACGAAACGGCACAGGGGAAGCGTTATCCCGTGCTCTACATGCACGATGGCCAGAACCTCTTCGATCCCGCCGCCCCTTTCGGGAGCTGGTACGTCGATGAGGTGATCGATGATCTCCTTGCCGAAGGCGCCATGAAGGAGATCATCGTCTGCGGTCTGGCCAACACGCCGGACCGGATGGACGAGTATACGCATGTGGAGGATTTCGTCCTGGGGCTCACCGGCGGAGATGCCCCCCTCTACGCGGATCTCCTCGTCAACCAGGTCAAGCCCTTCATCGACGAACGCTACCGCACCCTCCCCGATCGCTCGAACACGGCGATCCTCGGCTCCTCCCTCGGGGGCCTCGTCTCCTTCTGGATCGGCTACAACTTCGACGACGTCTTCTCCCTCGTGGGAAGCATGTCGGGAACGATGGGGTGGGGGAGCATCAACCTCCACAACGAGACGATCATCGAGATCATCGCGGGGGGGGAGAAGAAAGCCCTCCACTACTACCTCGATTCGGGGGGGGACAGTGGTGGGGGTCCCTGTATCGATGCCGACGGGGATGGCATCGAGGACGACAACCCGAATGCCTCGGACAACTACTGCGAGAACCTCCAGCTCCGCAACGTCCTCGAGGGGAAGGGGTACGGCGCCCAGGAACTCCGCTATCACTGGAGCCCCGGGGCGCCGCACAACGAATCGGCCTGGCATGAGCGCCTTCCGCTGCCGCTGACCTTCTTCTTCGCCCCCTGACTCGCAGCTCCTTGCCCGGTGTCTGGAATATGGCGGGCCGATCGGCCGCGTCCTGGCGGGAGCATCGCTTCGTTTCCGTTGGCATGGCCGATGAGTGGCATCGCGAGGGGGACGCCGCTCGCCGGAGGCGCAGGAGGGGGCCCTACCGACCGCTCTCCTCTTCCCGATCGAGCGAGGAGAGGATCTCATCCACGATGCGGGGATCGGGCGCTTCCAAGGCGCCGCTCTCCTTCCCCGAGGCCGCGTCCGCTTTCTCTTCCTGGGGCGCTTCTCCCCCCTTCGGGAGGGAGTCGGAAGTGGGCGAGGAGGCCCCTTCCCCCTCCTTTGGCGCCGGTTTTGCTGGAATCACGATCCGCTTCGTGATCGTGACGATCTTCTTGCCATCCTCTTCGGTCACCTCGACGTTCTTCGTGACCTCTGCGCCCTCGGGGAGGGGATCCCACTCCTCGAAGCCGAAGGGTCCTCCCTGCGGAGCCGCCCAGGAATGGGTGCCCCACGATCGCCATCCATGGCATTTCGGGGTATCTTTCCCGGCGGCTTTGCACTTCGGGCAGGGCTCGTTGGCGTTTCCCTTGCCGGCGGCTTTGCACCGCGCGCAGGGTTTCCCGGCGGCTTTGCACCGCGCGCAGGGCTCCTTTCCTGCATGCCGGCAGTGGGGGAAAAGCCCCGATCGATGCGGAGGTCCCCCTTTCCCCCCATCCATTCCGTGGTGGGGTGGACGATCGAAAGGTGGACCGTGATGGGGAGACTCGCCGGTGATGACGACGGAGTCGGCGTAGATCACGATCGTTCGTCCTCCCGCGTTCAAGGGGAGCCGACCGAAGCCACGTTCCTTCCACTTCATGAGCCGGTGGAAGGGGGGGGAATTCGCCTCTTCGTCGTCCTCACCGTCGTCGTCCTCCACCCAGAAGAGAACCTCGTCGTCATCCTCGTCGTCGTCATCGTCCCAGAAGGCGACCTTCCACCCCTCCTGGAGCGGGCTTGGTCCCTTCTCGAGCGAGGGGTGGGCCGCCCCCGCGTCCGCCGCTCCAGAGGGGGACGCGGCTTCCTTCCCCACGTCGAGCCACTTACGGATCTCGGCCGTGGCTTCGGGACCGAGGTTCCCCTTTTCGAGCCATTCGAGGATCTCCTGCCGGGTATCCTTGCCGGCGGAAGCCGGCGCCTCCCCCCCGTAGACCGGGAGGAGGAGGCCGAACCACACGAGACTTGCCATCCAGGGAATTCGCTGCAACATGATACCTCCATGATCCGTTGGGATTCTTCCTGAAACACCCCGATCGGCATATTCCCCTCCGAGAGGGACCCCTCCCCTTCGCCGGAGCTGCCGGAAGGGGTGACATCGCCGGTCGAATCGTTTACCATAAGACGGTCCCGGTTGGGGAAAGGGTTCCAGGGAGATCTTTGTCACAGAGAAAGGAGCCGAGATGACGGCGACGCCACGACACGATTTCGACTATATCGTCATCGGCAGCGGCTTCGGAGGGTCGGTATCGGCGCTGCGGCTCTCGGAGAAGGGGTACCGCGTCCTCGTGCTCGAACGGGGGAAGGAACTGAGCGCCGGCGATTTCCCGAAGACGAACTGGCAGCTCAAGCGCTGGCTCTGGTTGCCGCTCCTTCGCTTCTTCGGCCTCTTCCGGTTGAGCTACTTCCGACATGTCGCGGTCCTCTCCGGCGTCGGTGTCGGGGGGGGGTCGCTCGTCTATGCGAATACCCTCCCCGTTCCAGATTCCGCCTTCTTCCGGGCGCCCTCCTGGGCGCATCTCTCCGACGATTGGGAGAAGGAACTCGCCCCCCACTACGCGACCGCCCGGCGGATGCTCGGCAGTGCGCCCGCCCCTCGGCTCGAGGTCGGGGATCTGGCACTCCAGGCGCTCGCGCGGGAGATCGGGAAGGAGGATCGCTTCGAGCCGACACAGGTCTCCGTCTTCTTCGGGGAGCCGGGCGTGACCGTGCCCGACCCCTACTTCGAGGGGAAGGGGCCCGAGCGCACGGGATGCATCTTCTGCGGCGGGTGCATGCTCGGTTGCCCCCACAACGCGAAGAATACGCTCGACAAGAACTACCTCTACCTGGCCCGGCGCCTCGGGGCCGTGATCCAGCCGGAATCGGAGGTCTACGACGTCGTTCCCCTCGACGGCGACCGGGGGAAGACGGGGTATCGCGTGAAATGGCGGCAATCGACCGCCCTCCTGCGACGGAAGCGCGGTTCGTTCACCTGCGGGGGCGTCGTCTTCGCAGGTGGGGTTCTCGGCACCGTCGATCTCCTCCTGCGGCTGCGCAAGACCTCGCTTCCGAACCTCTCCCCCCGGGTCGGTGCGGGGGTGCGCACGAACTCGGAGAGCCTCATCGGCGTCACGACCCTCGACCGCAGCCGCTCCTTCTCCGAAGGGATCGCGATCAGTTCGATCCTCCATACGGATGAACGCAGCCACCTCGAACCGGTCCGTTATGCACCCGGCAACGGCTTCTGGCGTCTCCTGATGAGCCCGATGGCCCACGGAAGAAACGTCGTCGTACGGCTGGCCAGGATCGTATGGGACCTCGTGCGCCATCCAATCCAGAATCTGCGCGTCTTCCTCGTCGACGACTGGTCGAAACGGACGCAGATCCTCCTCTTCATGCAGACGATCGACACGACGCTCCGCTTTACGCGTGGGATCGTGGGGATGCGCTCCACGCGGGACGAAGGCCCCCGCCCCACGGCCTTCATCCCGGAGGCGAAAGAGCTGGCCGAGCGGTATGCCCGGCACGTGGCGGGGAAGCCGATGGTCCTCCTCACAGAGACGATTCTGGGCATCCCCACCACCGCTCATATCCTGGGAGGATGCTGCATGGGGAAGAATGCCGAGGAGGGGGTGATCGACGCCGAAAACCGTGTCTTCGGCTACGAGCGGATGTTCGTCTGCGACGGTTCGATGATCTCCGCGAATCCGGGGGTGAATCCCTCCTTGACGATCACCGCGCTCACGGAACGGGCGATGAGCCGGATCCCTCCCAAAGGATCCCTCCCCGCCCAAGTTGTGCAAGAGAGGGGAGAAAAGAGTTCCCCTCGAGGGTAGAATTTTTCTCCCTTCTCCCCGCACGCTTCGCTCGCCGGGCGCTTCCCTGTCGCAGGATCCACGCCCGTGGGGCGCTTTCGCCCCGGAGATCGTGACAGGCACATCCTTTGCATGAATCGCTTCCATGCGTGGGGAGCGCCCGCTCGAACGCCACAGGGACGGCACGCCGGCGCACACCCGGAACCGAGCACCCGCGAAAGGGGAAGATCGTCATGAAGAGAGGCATCGCCTTGGGGTTCGTCCTTCTGTGTTGTGGCTGCGCGTCGTGGCAGCGTTCCACCTCGGTGGAGGCGCTCCAGGCGGCGGTGGCGGCCGATCCGAACGATTCGGCGAGCCGGGAGGCCCTGGCCACTGCGCTCTACCGACAGGGGGATCTCTCCGCCGCTGCGGCCCACCTCGAGGCGGTCCTCCGCTCCGAGCCGGACGATCCGAGAATCCTCAACAACCTCGGGAGCATCTACGTCTCGCTCGGGAAGACCGAACGTGCGAGGGAAGTGCTCGAAAGGGCCGTCGCGCTCTCCCCCACGATGGCGCAGGCCCACGTCAACCTCGGCAACGTCGATCTCCTCGAGGGGCGTTACCGCCCCGCGGAGCGCCACTACCGGCAAGCGGTCCGGCTCGCGCCTCGGATGGCGGAGGCCTACAAGGGACTCGGCGATGCGCTCTGCTTGCAGCACCGCTACGAGGAGGCGATCGTCACTTTCCGCCACGCGCGCCGGCTCGATCCCAAAAATGGGATGATCCTCTACGATCTCGGGGTGACCTATGCGCTGGCGGGGGAGGAGGAAACGGCGATCACGGCCCTCGAGGAGGCCCGACGGCTCTCTCCCGACGCGCCGGTGATCCACTACACCCTCTCCGAACTCTACACCCGGCAGGGGCGACCCGAAGCGGCACGACGCGCGCTCGAGGAGATGTTGCGTCTGGGTGGGAAAGTTCCGCAAAGCCACGTCCTCTCCGCCTCTCGCCCCCTCTACTCCCGGATCGACCGCTGATCGGCTCGTTTCGGATACGATCCCTTCGCAAGGATCGCGGCACTGGTTGTCGAGTAAGTGATTTGTTCGTATCCTCCTCTTGGAGGTACCAGAGGATGAACGGAGAATCCACCATGAGTTGTGTGGCCTGCCACTCCCGTGAGGTTGTGAAGAATGGCTGGCGAATCCATAAATCGAGCGGGAAAGTCCGGCTCGATCCCTGCCGGGCGTGCGGAAAATTCTTCTCCGAGAGAACCGGCACGCCGAAGGAAACCCATGAGGCCAGGCCCGCCATGAAGCGGGGATCGACGGATCGACCGTGGACGTTCGAAGAGATCCTGCATTGGCGCTTCCGGCCTCCATCGCCGATCCCAAGCGTGTCACTCGTCAACGAATCAGTGACTT